>DATAQP010000104.1:0-10101 GCA_036264595.1 Allostellaceae bacterium | reverse complement strand
CGTCTGGAATCCCGCTACCGGCGAACCGCGCTCCTGCGTCGAATTCGCGAGTGCCGCCGAAGTGGATTCCACCGTTGCCTGCGCCCTCGAAGCCTTCCCTCAGTGGCGCGCTACGCCCCTTTCCCGCCGCGCCGAAATCATGTTCGCCTTCCGCGAACTCGTACACGCGAATAAACGCCGCCTCGCCGAACTCATCACGCTCGAACACGGCAAGACCCTCCCCGACGCCTTGGGCGAAGTCTCGCGCGGACTCGAAAACATCGAATTCGCCTGTGGCATCCCCAACCTCCTCAAAGGTGGTTTCACAGAACAGGCCAGCCGCGGCATCGACGTTTATCAGATCCGCCAGCCGCTCGGTGTCGTCGCCGGTATCACGCCGTTCAACTTCCCCGTCATGGTGCCGATGTGGATGTTCCCGGTGGCGCTCGCCTGCGGCAATTGCTTCATTCTGAAGCCCTCCGAGCGCGACCCTTCGGCCGGCATGCGCATCGCCGCGCTGCTCAAGGAGGCCGGCCTGCCCGACGGCGTCTTCAGCGTCGTCAACGGCGACAAGGCGGCAGTCGACGCCATCCTTCACCATCCCGGCATCGCCGCGGTGAGCTTCGTCGGCTCCTCGGCGATCGCCGAGTACATCTATGCGACCGGTGCGGCCAAGGGCAAGCGGGTCCAAGCGCTCGGCGGCGCCAAGAACCACATGGTGGTGATGCCTGACGCCGATCTCGATCAGGCGACCGACGCGCTGATGGGCGCCGCCTACGGCGCCGCCGGCGAGCGCTGCATGGCGGTCTCGGTCGCGGTCGCCGTCGGCAAGATCGGCGACCGGCTCATCGACAAGCTCGAGCCGCGCATCCGCGCCCTCAAGATCGGCCCCGGCACCGATCCCGAGGCCGAGATGGGGCCGCTCGTCACCAAGACGCATCTCGACAAGGTGCGGGGCTACATCGATCATGGCGTCAAGGAAGGGGCGAAGCTCGTCGTTGACGGGCGCGGCCTCAAGCTGCAGGGCTATGAGAACGGCTTCTTCCTCGGCGGCAGCCTGTTCGACCAGGTGACCCCTGACATGAAGATCTACCGGGACGAGATCTTCGGCCCCGTGCTGGCCGTCGTACGCGCCCCCGATTTCGACTATGCCAGCAAGATCATCAACGAGCACGAATACGGCAACGGTACCGCGATCTTCACGCGCGACGGCGACGCCGCCCGCGAATTCGCCAGCCGCATCCAGATCGGCATGGTCGGCATCAATGTGCCGATCCCGGTGCCGATGGCCTTCCACAGCTTCGGCGGCTGGAAGCGCTCGCTCTTCGGCGACCATTTCATGTACGGGCCGGAAGGCGTGCGCTTCTTCACCCGCATGAAGACAATCATGGCGCGCTGGCCGACCGGCATCAGAGCCGGCGCCGATTTCATCATGCCGACGATGAAGTAACTCCCTCTCCCGCTTGCGGGAGAGGGTCGGGGTGAGGGCTGGGCGCCATGACCGAGCCGATCTTGCTCAACCAATTCTCCCATACCCTCACCCTGCCCTCTCCCGTAAACGGGAGAGGGTTCTGACCGCACAGCGTCGCCGCTAACTGACCGCTCCCACCTCCCTCAACGCCGCGATCTCGTTCTCGCCGAGCCCCCAATCCCGCAGCGCCTCGCTCTGCGGCGCCTCCGGCGGCGTCGGCGTCGCGGCTTGCGTGCGGCTGAAGCGCGGTGCTGGCGCCGGTTGCACGATCCCGCCGATCGTGACGAAGGTGCCGCGTGCCTTGTTGTGCGGATGGTTCGGCGCGTCGTCGAGCGAGAGCACGGGGGCGAAGCAGGCATCGCTGCCTTCGAGCAGGCGGCACCATTCCGCCTGCGTCCTGGTCTTGAATACCGCGGCAAGTTTCTCCTTCGCCGCCGGCCAGCCCGCTTCATCGAGCTTCGCCGGAAAACCCGCCGGATCGAGCTCCAGCAGACGGAAGAGCTCGGCGAGGAACTTGTCCTCGATCGGCGCGACGGCGACGTGCTTGCCGTCGGCGCATTCATAGACCTCGTAGAAGAAGGCGCCGCTGTCGAGGATGTTGGCTCCGCGCTCCGTCGTGAACTGGCTGGCTGCAAGCATGCCGAAGAACATCGTCATCAGCGAGGCGGCGCCGTCGGTCATCGCCGCATCGACCACCTGGCCCTTGCCCGAGCGCTGCGCCTCGAGGAGGCCGCAGGCGATGCCGAGGGCGAGATAGAGCGCGCCGCCGCCGAAATCGCCAACCAGGTTCAAAGGTGGCGTCGGCTTCTGCCCGGCGCGACCGATCGCGTGCAGCACGCCGGTCAGCGCGATGTAGTTGAGGTCGTGCCCGGCCGCCTGGGACAACGGTCCGCTCTGGCCCCAGCCGGTCATCCTTCCATAGACCAGGCGAGGGTTGCGCTTGAGGCACGCCTCCGGTCCGATGCCGAGCCGCTCGGTGACGCCGGGGCGGAACCCCTCGATGAAGGCGTCGGCGCCGGCGACGAGGCGTAGAACGGTCTCGACCCCTTGCGGTTTCTTGAGGTCGATCGCGACGGCGTGACGGCTGCGGTTCATGATCTCGAAGCGCGCCGGCTTGTCGATGCCGAGCCCGCTCGCCTGCATGCGCTCGACGCGCAGCACCTCGGCGCCGAGATCGGCGAGCAGCATGGCGCACATCGGCGCCGGGCCGATGCCGGCGATCTCGACGATGCGGAAACCTGCCAATGGACCCATCCTGCATCCCTTCCACCTTGCGCGCGGCGCGGCTAGAGTAGCGCGAGAACGAGAGGCGAGGGGAGGGCGATGATCCCGAGGACGCTGTTTTCCGAGGAGCACGCGATCTTCCGCGACAGCGTCCGCCGCTTCATCGCAACCGAGATCACGCCCTATCATGCGCAATGGGAGAAGGACGGCGCGGTGCCGCGCGCGCTTTGGCGCAAGGCCGGCGCCGCCGGTCTCTTGTGCACCGCGGTGCCGGAAGACTATGGCGGCATGGGCGGCGATTTCCTGATGAGCCTCGTCGTCCTCGAGGAGCTCGGCCTCGCCGCGGCGAGCGGGCCGTTCTTCACCCTCCATTCCGACATCGTCGCGCCCTATCTCGTCAAATACGGCAGCGAGGCGCAGAAGCGCCGCTTCCTGCCCGGCATGGCGAGCGGCGAGATCATCGGGGCCATCGCCATGACCGAGCCCTCGGGCGGCAGCGATCTCCAGCGCATCCGCACCGGTGCGATCCGCGACGACGACGATTACGTCATCAACGGCCAGAAGGTTTTCATCTCGAACGGCCAGCTCGCCAATCTCGTCATCGTCGCCTGCAAGACCGATCCGCGCGAGGCGGCCAAAGGGATCAGCCTCGTTCTCGTCGAGACCGATCGGCCAGGCTTCGCCTCGCGCCGGCTCGAGAAGATCGGCCTCAAGGCGCAGGACACGTCGGAGCTCTTCTTCGCCGATGTCCGGGTGCCGATCTCGAATCTGCTCGGCGGCGAAGGGCGCGGCTTCGCCCAGCTGATGACCGAGCTCCCACAGGAGCGCCTCATCCAGGCGGCGCGTGCCGTCATCATGTGCGAGGCGGCGCTCGGCTGGACGATCGACTACGTGACCGGGCGCCAGGCCTTCGGGCAGAGGATCGCCGACTTTCAGAACACCCAGTTCAAGCTGGCCGAGCTGAAGGCCGAGATCGCCCAGGCGCGGGTCTTCGTCGACCGCCTGACCGAGCTGCTCCTCGCCGGTGCGCTCGACGCCGTCGACGCCGCGATCGCCAAGCTGACGACGACCGAGCTGCAGGGCCGCGTGATGGACGAGTGCCTGCAGCTCTTCGGCGGCTATGGCTATATGTGGGAATATCCGATCGCGCGCGCCTGGGCCGATGCCCGCCAGTCGCGCATCGCCGGCGGCACGATCGAGGTGATGAAGCACATCATCGGGCGCAGTCTCGTAGGGAAGAACGCATGACCGTATCCGCTTGCCTCAAGGACAAGGTTCTCGTCGTCACTGGCGCGGGGCGCGGCATCGGCCGCGACATCGCCCTCCTGGCGGCGCGCGAGGGCGCCAAGGTGGTGGTCAACGATCTCGGCGGCGGGGCGGATGGCGAGGGCAATCCCGATCTTGGCCCGGCCAGTGCGGTCGTCGAGGAAATCCGCGCCGCCGGCGGCACCGCGGTCGCCAATGGCGACAGCGTCGCCGATCCCGCTGCGGCGCAGCGCCTGATCGGCACCGCCCTCGACGCTTTCGGGCGGCTCGATTGCATCGTCAACAATGCCGGCATATTGCGCGACCGCATCTTCCATCGCATGAGCCATGTCGACTGGCAGATGGTGATCGACGTCCATCTCAACGGCAGCTTCAACGTCTCGCGCGCCGCCGCCGCGCATTTCCGCGAGCAGGGCAGCGGGTCCTTCGTCCATTTCACCTCGACCTCGGGCCTCATCGGCAATTTCGGCCAGGCCAACTACGCCGCCGCCAAGCTCGGCATCGTTGGCCTCTCCAAATCGATCGCCCTCGATATGGCGCGCTTCGGCGTGCGCTCGAACTGCGTCTCGCCCTTCGCCTGGAGCCGTATGATCGGCACGATCCCGACCGAGACGCCGGAGGAGAAGGCGCGCGTCGAGCGGCTGAAGACGATGACCTCGGAGAAGATCGGGCCGCTCGTCGTCTTCCTGGCGAGCGACCTCGCAAGGGATGTCTCGGGCCAGATCTTCGCCGTGCGCAAGAACGAGGTTTTCCTGATGAGCCAGCCGCGCCCGATCCGCTCCGTGCACCGCAGCGAAGGCTGGAGCGCGCAGACCCTGGCCGAGCAGATGCTGCCCGCCTTCAAGAGCTCGCTCTACCCGCTCGACCGCTCCGCCGACATCTTCTCGTGGGACCCGATCTGATGAGGTTGCAGCAGCGTCGTGCGTCCTTCGACTTCGCTCAGGATGAGGTTGATTTGTGATGGCACCCGCAATTTCCCCTCACCCTGAGCGAAGTCGAAGGGCGCACGATGGTTCTCCAACGTTGCGGGAGACTTGATGATGCCCGGCATTGCCGCCTATGGCGGCTATATCCCTCGGCTCCGCCTCCTCCGCCAGGCGATCGTGGCGGCGAATTCCTGGGCCAACCCGGCGCTTAAATCGCAAGGCCAAGGCGAGCGGGCGATGTGCAATTGGGACGAGGATGCCGTCACCATGGCGGTCGAGGCCGCGCGCGACTGTCTCGGCGCGCGCGAGCGCGAAGGCTTCGCCGCTCTCGTCTTCGCCTCGACCTCGGCGCCGTTCGACGATCGCCAGAATGCCGGCATCGTCGCGCAGGCGTTGCGCCTCGCTGGCACGATCGCCACGATGGATGTCGCGGCCTCGCAGCGTGCCGGCACCAGCGCTCTCATCGCCGCCTTCGACACGGCGGCGTCGCGCGGACCCGTCCTCTTCGTCGCCGCGGAGAAGCGCGCCGCCCCGGCCGGCGGCGTGCAGGAGCTGCAGATGGGCGACGGCGCCGCCGCGCTCATCCTCCAATCCGGCGACGGCATCGCCCGCCTCCTCGGCAGAAACTCCGCCAGCGTCGATTTCGTCGACCATTATCGCGGCCATGGCAGCGAGTTCGATTATGCCTGGGAGGAGCGCTGGATCCGCGACGAGGGCTATCTCAAGATCGTCCCGCCGGTCATCGCTTCGCTCCTCGCCGAGACCGGTACCGCGGCGGGCGCGATTACCCATTTCTGCCTGCCCTGCACATTGCCTCGCGTCGCGCAGACCATCGCCAAGCAGCTCGGCGTTGCCGAGGGTGCGGTGCGCGACAATCTCGCCGCCGGCTGCGGCGATACCGGCACGGCGCATGCGATCGTCATGCTCGTCCATGCGCTGGAGCAGGCGAAGAAAGGCGACCGCATCCTCGTCGCCGGTTTCGGCCAAGGCTGCGACGCGCTGCTCTTCGAGGTCACCGGCGCGCCGACGACGAAGCCGCGCGGCATCGCGGGCTCGCTCGCCGCCGGGCGGAGCGAGACCAACTACGCGAAATATCTCGCCTTCAACGATCTGGTGAAGATCGAGAAGGGGCTGCGCGCCGAGGTCGACAAGCAGACGCCGCTCTCGACGCTCTACCGCAAGCGCGCCATGCTTCTCGCCTTGGTGGGCGGGCGCTGCGAGTGCTGCGGCACGGTGCAGTTCCCGAAATCGAAGATCTGCGTCAACCCGAATTGCGGCGCGCGCCATGCCCAAGTCGACCAGCCGTTCGCCGAGTTCGCGGGCAAGATCATGTCCTACACCGCCGACAATTTGACCTACACGCCCGATCCGCCGGCGCATTACGGCATGGTGCAGTTCGCCGAAGGCGGCCGCATGATGGCCGATTTCACCGATGTCGATCCCGGCGCCGTCGAAACCGGTATGGCGATGCGCATGGTCTTCCGCATCAAGGAGTTCGACACGCAGCGCAATTTCCCGCGCTATTTCTGGAAGGCAGCGCCGGTACAGACCGGTCGGGCCGCGAAGGAGAGCTGATCATGGCAACTGGCATCCGCGACAAGGTCGCCATATTGGGCATGGGCTGCTCGAAATTCGGCGAGCGCTGGGATTGCGAGGCCGACGATCTCATGGTCGAGGCCTATGAGGAGGCGCTCGCCGATGCCGGAATCGAGACCGGCCAGATCGAGGCGGCCTGGCTCGCCACCGCGATCGAGGAGCAGCATGTCGGCAAGTCGGGCGTGCCGCTCGCCGTCGCCTTGCGCCTGCCCTATATCCCTGTCACGCGCGTCGAGAATTACTGCGCCTCGGGCTCCGAGGCGTTCCGCGGCGCGACCTACGCGGTGGCATCAGGCGCCTGCGACATCGCCCTGGCGCTCGGCTGCGAGAAGCTCAAGGACACCGGCTATGGCGGATTGCCGCAGCGCTCGCGCGGCGCGCTCAATTCGATGTACTGGGCGAATTTCTCCGCGCCCGGCAGCTTCGCCCAGCTCGCCGCCGCCTATCGCGCCAAGCATGGCGTGTCGCGCGACGATCTGAAAAAGGCGATGGCGCATATCTCGGTCAAGAGCCACGACAACGCCAGCCGCAACCCGAAGGCGCATCTGCGCAACAAGATCACCGCCGAGGCGGTGCTCGCGGCGCCGATGATCGCCGAGCCGCTCGGCCTCTTCGATTGCTGCGGCGTCAGCGACGGGGCCGCCTGCGCCATCGTGACCACCCCGGAGATCGCACGCGCGATGGGCAAGCACGACATCGTCACGGTGAAGGCGCTGCAGCTCGCCGTCTCCAACGGCACCGAGGCGCAGCACAATTCCTGGGACGGCTCCTATTTCGCGACGACGCGCATCGCCGCCAAGCGCGCCTATGCCGAGGCCGGCATCGCCAACCCGCGCGACGAGCTCAGCCTCATCGAGGTGCATGATTGCTTCTCGGTGACCGAGCTCGTCACCATGGAGGACCTCGCCATCTCGCCCGAAGGTGGCGCGGTCAAGGACGTGCTCGACGGGTTCTACGATGCCGACGGAGCGATTCCCTGCCAGATCGATGGCGGGCTGAAATGCTTCGGCCATCCGATCGGCGCCTCGGGCCTGCGCATGATCTACGAGATCTATCTGCAGATGCAGGGGCGTGCCGGCGCCCGTCAGCGCGCGACGCCGCCGGTCCGCGGCCTCGTCCACAATCTCGGCGGCTTCCCGCACCAGAACGTCTGCTCGATCGCCATCATCGGGCGGCAGGGGGCGTGACGGCTGCGATGCAAATCCTCGATCTATCCTGTCCCCTCTACCGCTTGCGGGAGAGGGTAGGGGTGAGGGGATGGGCGCTATGGCCCATCCGGAGAATTCCGTGCTCCCACGCCCTCACCCTGCCCTCTGCCGCTTGCGGGAGAGGGTTCCATCGGGGATAGCGGTGACGGCAGAAACCCCCGGCCTCTATCTCGGTGAGCGTTTTCTCGCCCGCGACACGCTCCACGCCGACACCGCGCGCGCCGCCGGCGGCTTCGCCGCGCTTGGCATCGGCGCGGGCGATTGCGTGGCGCTGCTGTTGCGCAACGATCTGCCGTTCTTTGCCGTGAGTTATGGCGCCGCCGCGCTCGGCGCCTATGCGGTGCCGATCAATTTCCATGCCCGCGCTGCCGAGATCGAGTATCTGCTGCGCGATTGCGGCGCCACGGTGCTGGTCGGCCACAGTGATCTCCTCCGCGCCGCCTCCGCCGACATTCCGCCGGATATTCGCGTCATCGCCGACGAGCCCGGCGAGGCGCTGCTGGCGCTGGTCGAGCCGCAGGACGGCGCCGCGCCCGACCCGGCAGAGCTGCTGCGGCTTCTCGCCCACTCCTTCGCCGGCTTCAAGCTGCCGCGGCGCATCGAGATCCGCGCCGAGCTGCCGCGCGAGGATTCCGGCAAGATCTTCAAGCGCCGCCTGCGCGAGCCTTACTGGCAGGGCGCCGGGCGGGCGATCTGCGCATCACGCCAGGCCGGGAAACAGCGCCCGCATTCCGGTTGCCATGACCTGGACGGCGATGGCGGCGAGGATCAGCCCGAAGACGCGGCTGAGGACATTGAGGCCGATCTTGCCGAGCCGTTGCCCGATCGGATAGGCGAGGTGAAGGATTGCCCAGGTGGCGGTGCAGACGATGAGGATGCAGACGATGATCGCGGCCTGATGGCCAAAGCCCGGCGCCTCGCTCATCTCGATGATTACGGCGCTGATCGAGCCCGGTCCGGCGAGGAGCGGAATGCCGAGCGGAACGACGCCGACCGACGAGCTGGCCTCCGCCGCCTCCTCCGGCCGGTGCTGAACCGTCGAGGTCTGCGCGCTCAACATCGAGAGCGCGACCAGCAGAAGGACGACGCCGCCGCCGACGCGGAAGGCGTCGAGCGAGGTGCCGAGCGCCCGCAGAATGGGCTCGCCGGCAAGGCCGGAGATGATCAGCACGGCGGCGACGGTCGCGCTCGCCGCGGCGGCGGTGCGCGATTTCTGGCTCGTGTCGAAGTTGTTGGTCAGGGCGAGGAAGAGTGGAATCGCGGCGAAGGGCGACAGGATGGCGAAGAGCGAGATGAGGAACCGCCCGTATTCCGGCAGCGAATGCATTGCTAGATCGGCTCCTCGCGGCTTCGCATGGCGGCCGAAGGTAGCACGACGCGGGTGAATTGCGTTTGACGGAACGGTCGCAAGCATCGCAACCTTCGGTTTCACCGTCCTTCGCCGAGGTCGAAGAAAAATGGCACCGCGCGTCGATCCCGTCGCTTCCGATACCGTCCTCCCGCAACGCGCGCGCGTCGTCATCATCGGCGGCGGCATCATCGGAACCAGCACCGCCCTCTTCCTCGCGCAAAAGGGCATCCCCACAGTGCTCTGCGAGAAGGGCCATATCGCCGGCGAGCAATCGAGCCGCAATTGGGGCTGGTGCCGCAAGACGGCGCGCGACCCGCGCGAGCTCCCGCTCATCATCGAAAGCCTCAAGCTGTGGCAGGGCATGAACCAGATGGTCGAGGCCGAGACCGGCTTCCGGCAATCCGGCATCGCCTATCTCTGCGCCACCCAGGCCGAGATGGACGCGCATCTGCCCTGGCTCGAACATGCCAAGCTCTACCAGCTCGACACGCGGCTGATCACCGGCGACGAGGTGGCGTCGCTCTTTCCCGGCATGAGCCGGCGTTGGGCCGGCGCGCTCCATACGCCGAGCGACGGCAGGGCCGAGCCGCAGAAGGCGGCACCCGCCATCGCCGCGGCGGCGCGGCGCCTCGGCGCGACGATCATGAATTCCTGCGCCGTGCGCGGCATCGAGACCGCTTCCGGCCGCGTCGTCGCCGCAATCACCGAGAAGGGCCGCGTCGCCTGCGACAGCGTGGTGCTCGCCGGCGGCGCCTGGTCGCGCCTCTTCTGCGGCAATCTCGATCTCTTCCTGCCCCAGCTCAAGGTGCTCGGCTCGGTGATGCGCACGGCGCCGCTCGAAGGCGGGCCGGAATGCTCGGCGAGCGGCGCCGGCTTCGGCTACCGCAAGCGCATCGACGGCGGCTACACCGTCTCGAGCCTCGATTCCAACATCGTCGACATCGTGCCCGACAGCTTCCGCCTCGCCCGCGACTTCCTGCCGGTCGCACGCATCAAGCGGCACGAGCTGCAGCTCCGGATCGGGCAGCGCTTTCTCGACGAGTGGCGCCAGCCACGTCATTGGGCGCTCGACGCGACCTC
>DATAQP010000063.1:0-3167 GCA_036264595.1 Allostellaceae bacterium | reverse complement strand
CACGGCGTCAGCGTCGATCGCCTCATTCGCGCCATGGTGGCATTCACCCTGTTCAACGCCGCCTATATGGCCGAGACGGTGCGCGGCGGCCTGCAGGGCGTCCCCCTCGGCCAGGAAGAAGCCGCCTACTCGGTCGGGCTGCGCTGGTGGCAAGTGCAGATGTTCGTCACCCTGCCGCAGGCGCTGCGCATCGTCGTGCCGGGGATCGTCAATAATATCGTCGATCTCTTCAAGGACACCTCGCTCGTCACCATCATCGGCCTGGTCGATCTTTTGGGCGCGGTCAACCAGTCGCTCAAGGATCCCGCCTGGCTCGGCCTCGCCAAGGAAGGCTACGTCTTCACCGCGGCGCTCTTCTTCGTCTGCTGCTTCGCCATGTCGAGCTATGGGCGCAGCTTCGAGCGCCGACTGAATCGGCATCGTGCCGGGGTGCCCGAGAAGCGCCGAAAAGCCACGTAACACCTTGCCTCCGCTGGTAAACGGAGGGCACAATGACGGCATGACTCAACCGGCGGTAGATAAAATAAACACTTTATTAAGGTTTAGAACCGAATATTCCGCAGCTGGGGAGCGCGGTGCGCTGGCGCATGATTCCGCGAATCCCACTCTCGATCGGCTTGGCGACACCGGCCTGATCGCTAAGGTGGAGTGAACACCGCACCGATGTCGATGCAGCGCCGCCAAATCGGTCTGAAAGAGGCGCTCATCGCCTTCTCGGTCGCGCTGATCCTCGCCTTCGGCGGCATATTGGCGCAATCCGCCTATCGCACCTATCGCCAGATCGTCAGCGACGCCGCTACGGCAGCGGAAAGCATCGTGCGCTCGGCCGAGACCAGCACCGGACGAACGATCCTCTCGATCGACGCCATGCTCCTGGGCGTCGACCAATCCCTTGCCACGACCTATCGCGACATGCCGATCGACGGCCCCGAGGTGCAGGCAATGCTGCATCGCACCAACGAGCAGATGCCGTCGGTGCGCGACGTCATGATCATCGACGAGAACGGCCGGCAGGTGAACGGCGGCAACGTGCCATTCAACCGCTCGCGCCTCTATGCCGACCGCGACGCCTTCAAGGTGCATCGCGACGACGAGCTGCCCGGCCTCTTCATCGGTCACCCGGAACGCCGATCGACCGGTAGCCCGTTTATCCTGATGAGCCGCCCGTTTCGCGTCGACGGTGTGTTTCACGGCGTTATCGTCGCCGAGGTGCCGGTCCAGACCTTCGGCGAGTTCTTCGCGTCGATCGTCCCCAACGGCGGCCTGCATGTCTCTCTGATGTTCGAAGACGGCACGCTGGTCGTCAGCGAGCCCAACGACGAGCAGGTGATCGGCAACCGCGCCGCCATCGCCGATGCCGTGCTCGCGCAGCTTCATGCGCAACGGACGGCGACGGTCGCGACATCGATCGGCCCCGATGGCGCCACCGACATCATCAGCTACCGTCCGATCGCGGCACGGCCGCTGATCGTCGCCGTGTCCGTCAACAAGGACGAGCTGCTGCAGGGTTGGCGCGCCGAGCGTCGCGATTACGCCGTCATCTTCGCGATGATCACCCTGACGATCGGCGTCCTGACCTGGGGCCTCGTCCGCCTGCTCGATCGCCGCCAGCAATTCGTTCGCGAGCTGCGCCGGAACGAGGCCAAGCTCGAGCAGCAATCCTCGCTGCTGCAGAGCACGCTGGATCATATGGGCGAGGGGTTGAGCGTCTTCGATCGCGACAACCGGTTGCTCGCGTGGAACGATCGCTTCGTCTCGCTGCTCGATCTTCCGCCAGGGGTCGGGCATGGCACACGGATGGAGGATATCCTGCGCTTGCAGGCGCGCCGGGGCGATTTCGGCATGGTCGATATCGAGAGCGAGGTCCGTGCCCGCCTCGAGCGCCTGCGACGCGACGATACGCAGACCATGGAGCGCACGACGCTGAGCGGTCGCGTGCTCGAGATCCGCCGGCGCCGCATGCCCTATGGCGGCTACGTCACGCTCTACTCGGACATCACCGAACGAAAGCGGGCCGAGCAGGAGATGAGCGATGCGCGCAATCAGGCCGAGATCGCCAATCGCAGCAAGAGCGAGTTCCTCGCCAATATGAGCCACGAGCTGCGCACGCCGCTCAACGCCATCATCGGCTTTTCGGACATTCTGCGCAGCGAGAAATTCGGCGGCATCGGCAACAGCAAGTATCTCGAATATGTTCGCGACATCCACACCTCCGGCGTCCACCTGCTCGACCTCATCAACGACGTGCTCGACATGTCGAAGATCGAGGCCGGCAAGCTCGAGCTCTTCGAGGAGGAGGTCGCCATTCCCGAGCTCGTCGCCTCATGCCTGGCGATGGTCGCGGAACGCGCCCGTGAGCGGCGCATTCGCGTCGCCACCGATTTCGCCAGCCAAGCGACACGGGTCTGGGCCGATTTGCGCGGCGTCAAGCAGATCGTTCTCAACATCCTGTCGAACGCGGTGAAGTTCTCGCATGACGGCGGTCTGGTGACGATTACCTCCGGGCTCGATGCCGCCGGCGGCGTCTTCATCTCGATCACCGACCATGGCATCGGCATGACGGCAGACCAAATCGAGCGCTCGCGTCAGCCGTTCGGCCAGGCCCATGCCGCGACGACGCGCACCTATGGCGGAACCGGGCTGGGGTTGCCGATCACCCAGCGCCTGGTCGAGCTGCATGACGGCGAGCTGCGCATCAACAGCGTTCCCGGCGAAGGCACCAGCGTCGCCATCGTCTTCCCGCCCCTGCGCACGCTGAGCTCGCTGAAGCGCGCCTGATCGATCCTGCCGCCGCGGCGGCGGGCTTCTAAGAGACCGTCCGGAATGTAGGGGTGGGAACGTTTTCCTACATTCAAAGCTCGTCGAGCAGCGCCTTGGCCTCTTTCAGATCAGGCGTCTCGAAGCCCTCGGTGAACCAGCCGTAGATGGGCGCGAGCAGTTCGCGGGCTTCGGCGCGCTTGCCCCGGTCGCGCCAGAGCCGGGCGAGACTAGTGGCGGCGCGCAGCTCCCACGCCTTTGCCTGCTGCGCCCGGGCGATCTCCCACGATTGGAGAAGGCTGGCCTCGGCATCGGCGGGCTGGTCATCGCACAGGCGCCGCAGCACTTCGCCCCGGAGGCGATACAGCTCCGCCTCGAACCAGCGCTCGCCCGTCCTCTCCACCCGGGCC
>DATAQP010000589.1:0-6338 GCA_036264595.1 Allostellaceae bacterium | reverse complement strand
GGCGTCTCATGTCAGACGGTTATGCAAACCATCGATATCGGCGGACAGACCGTCCACGCTGCGGCAGTGGTGTGCCGCCAGCCCGACGGTGCATATCGCCTCATGCCGGTGCAGAGCGCGGGGATTGCTAGAATCGTAACGCCCAGTCAATGACCAGTGATGGCTCGATGCCCGGCTGTCGCCGCCCGTTGCGGTCCCGTGCCTGCCGCGCCTCGGAGGTGCGGGGACGACCGACGCCACGATCGACGTGGGTCGACAAACCTACAGCGGTGCGGCTTCACTGTCCGGTGGATTGTTCCGCCATCAGCCTCTTGATATCGGCGCCGCCGAGCGCGTCGTCCGCCGAACCGCCGATGCGACCCAGCTCGATCACCTCGTGACCGTGGTGAACCATGACGAAGGCGGTCGACAGGGCGGTTTCCCTATCCTCGAATCGCTCGAATGCGTTAACCGCGCTGTCCTTGTAGAGCACATACCAGCCCATAAGCGCGCCCCCTCAGATCGACGCTTCCGGCCCGTGCGTTTGACTCGCGCGAGGCCAACCCCCGCCTCGATTATGGCGAGCGAGATAGCGAGGAAGATGTGAGCTGGTTCACATCGCTCACCGCGACGTGAGGGCGCCGCCGGCAAAATCGGCCAGCAGCCGCGCCATGGCAGGACCGGCGACCGCCTCGGCGCCGCGGCCGCCGATCCAGCCGAGCTCGATCAGCTCGTGGCCGCCATAGGCGAGGGCGAAGGCAGTGGACGGCGCGCTGTCGCGGTCGTCCAGGCGCTGCAGCGCATTCACCGCCCGTTCCTTATGAAGCCGTTCCTTGTAAAGCACGTACCACGACATGACCCGCCCTCTCGATCGTAGAAACTCTGCCCCTGCTGACGTCCGGGCGGCGCGGACTGATGGCGCGACTATGCCGCAGCTCGCCTCGCGCCTTTATGAACCAGCTCACAATCCAGCTCGCAGCGGGGACGAAAAGCGTCGCCCGCTGCGGCGCGCATTTGCTCCCCAGGCAAACACTTGATAAGAAGGCGGAACGGGCGAACCATCCTTGCCCAATGATTCTTGCCCAACGCCCAGCCGGGAGCCCTTGCGAATGAAGACGCTGTTCATCGATTGCGACGCCCACCTCACCGCCCCGTGGGCCAGCGTCTGTCGCAAGGACGATCCGGTCATCGACGTCAATACAAAGGCCTTCGCGCGCGACGCCGTGCCCGATGTGGCTGCCGGCTATCAGATCATCATCGACGATCACACCTATTTTCCGGCGCCAATCCTCGAGCGCTGCACCGCGCTGAAGCACATCGTCTATCTCGGCACCGGCGCCTCGAGCTATGTCGATATGGCCGCCGCCGAGCGTCTCGGCATCACGGTATCGACGATCAAGGGCTATGGCGACACCGCCGTCGCCGAGCACGCCATCGCGCTTATGCTGGCCGCTGCACGCGACGTCGCGCGCATGGATCGCGAGCTCCGCGCCGGCGCTTGGCATGTCCGCGAGGGCGTTCAGCTGCGCGGCAAGATCCTCGGCCTCGTCGGCTTCGGCGGCGTCGGCCGCGAGGTCGCCCGCATCGCCACCGGCATGGGGATGGAGGTCATCGCCTGGAATCGCTCGCCGCTCGGCGATGTCGGAGCGCGGCTGGTCGGGCTCGAGGAGCTGATGCGCCACGCCGACGTCATCTCGCTCCATCTCGGTCTCAACGACGAAACGCGCGGCTTTCTCGATGCGGGGCGTCTCGCCATCACCAAAAAGGGCGTCATCATCGTCAATACGGCGCGCGGCGCCGTGATCGACGACGAGGCGCTGATCGCCGCCCTCGCCAGCGGCCATGTCCGCCACGCCGCGCTCGACGTCTTCCACGAGGAGCCGCTGCCGGCGGGTCATCGTTTCGCCAAGATAGAGAACGTGACGCTGACCGCCCACGCCGCATGGAGCACGCCCGATGCGGTCGAGACGCTGATGCGCCGCGCCATCGACCAGGTGCGCGACGCGATCGCCAAGAGCAAGGGCTGACCCGCCATGGCCAACGACACCTATCCCAATTATACGTTTCCCAATTATACGTTTCAATGCATAGACGGCCATACTTGCGGCAATCCCGTGCGCCTCGTCGCCGGCGGTGCGCCGATCCTCAAGGGCGCGACGATGAGCGAGCGGCGGCTCGATTTCCTCGCCCGCTTCGACTGGATCCGCCACGCGCTGATGTTCGAGCCGCGCGGCCACGACGTCATGTCGGGTTCGTTCCTCTACCCGCCGCTGCGCGACGATTGCGATACCGCGATCCTCTTCATCGAGGTGTCTGGCTGCCTGCCGATGTGCGGCCACGGCACGATCGGCACGGTGACGATGGGGCTGGAGAACGGCCTCATCGTGCCGCGCGAGGAAGGCAAGGTGGCGATCGACGCGCCGGCCGGCCGTGTCGTCGCCGAGTATCAGCGCAACGGCCGCTTCGTCGACAAGGTGCGGCTCTTCAATGTCGCCTCGTATCTTGCCGCCTCGGAGATCCGCATCGACTGCCCTGAGCTCGGCGAGCTCGTCGTCGACGTCGCCTATGGCGGCAATTTCTACGCCGTCATCGAGAAGCAGAAGAACTATGGCGGGCTCGAGACGCTGTCGGCCGACACCATCCTGCGTCTCAGCCCGATCGTGCGGAAATTGATGCGCGAGAAGATCACCCTGGCGCATCCCGAGGATCCCACCATCGCCGGCGTCAGCCATGTGATGTGGACGGGCGCGCCGCGCGACAAGAGCGCGCATGGCCGCAACGCCGTGTTCTACGGCGACCGCGCCATCGACCGCAGCCCGTGCGGCACCGGAACCTCGGCGCGCATGGCGCATCTTGCTGCCAAGGGCAAGCTCAAGGTCGGCGACGGTTTCGTCCATGAGAGCATCATCGGCAGCCTCTTCGAAGGCCGCGTCGAGAGCGCAACGGAAGTCGGCGGCATCGCCGCGATCCGCCCGAGCATCACCGGCTGGGCCCGCCAACACGGCATCAACACTATCTTCGTCGACGAGCGCGACCCCTTCCGCCACGGCTTCCAGGTGATCTGAGCGCTTTGCGCCGACAGGGTGCGTCCTTCGCGACGCGCTCTGCGAGCGCTCCTCAGGATGAGGTCGATTGTTGATGGCATTCTCATTCCAACCTCATCCTGAGGAGCCTGCGAAGCAGGCGTCTCGAAGGACGCATTGCACGAGCTCCAAGGCTCGTGACTGACCCCCGCGACGTCGCGATCGTCGGCGCCGGAATCGTCGGCATCTGCTGCGCGCGGGTGCTGCAGCGTCAGGGCCATCGCGTCACCGTCTACGACCCGGAGCCGCCGGGCAGCGGCGCCTCCTTCGGCAACGCCGGGCACATCGCCATCGATCACATCAGGCCGCTGTCGCGGCTCGACATATTGCGCCAGGTTCCCGCCATGCTGAGCGACCCGCTCAGCCCGCTCAGCATACGCTGGCGCGACGCGCCGGCTCTGCTGCCCTGGCTTACCCGCTTCGCGCTGGCCTCGCTGCCGGCGCAGGAGAAACGCGGCACGACGGCGCTCGCCGCCCTGCTGCGCGGCAGCGCCGCCGCCTGGGCCGAGGAGATGCGCGGCTCCAACCTCGCCGGCCTCTTCCGTGCCAAGGGTGCGCTCGTCGTTTATGACAGCGAGCGCGGCTTCGCCGCCGGTGCCGGCGAGCGCGAGCTGCTGCGCGCCCACGGCGTCGCCGTCGAGACGATGAATGGCGATGCGGCGCGCGAGCGCGCCCCCGGCCTTGCCGCGACGATCCGCGCCGCGACCTATTTTCCGGCGGCGCAGCATGTCGGCGATCCGCACGGGCTGGTCGTCGGCATGGCCGATGCCTTCGTCCGCGACGGCGGGCGAATCGAGCGGCTGGCGGTGACAGGCTTCGAGCTCGCGGATGACACCGTGCGCGCGCTGGTGACCCCGGCGGGCGGCCGCGTCGCCGATCTCGTCGTGCTCGCCGCCGGCCTCGCCTCGCGGCGCTTCGGCCCCCAGCTCGGCCTCAAGCTCCCCCTGGTCGACGAGCGCGGCTATCACGTCATGATCGAGCCGACCGATGCGCATTTCGAGGTGCCGGTGACCTGGGGCGAGCGCGGCTTCGTGCTGACGCCGATGGAGGCGGGGATCCGTCTCGCCGGCACGGTCGAGCTGGCCAAGCCCGATGCGCCGCCCTCCTGTGCGCGCGCCGAGTTGCTGACCCGCCAGGCGCGCCTGCTGTTCCCCGGCCTGACCGGCGGCGAGACCTCGCGCTGGATGGGCATGCGGCCGACCCTGCCCGACTACCTGCCGGCGATCGGCCGCGCGCCGCGCCAGCGCAATCTCTATCTCGCCGTCGGCCACCAGCATATCGGCCTGACGACAGCGGCGATGACCGCCCGCCTCGTCGGCAATCTTGTCGCCGGTCAGCCGCCCGCCATCGACCTCGCCGCCTTCGCGCCGGATCGCTTCAGCTAACATTCCGCTTGCGCAACCCAGACGCGCGCGCGGGGGATCGGCGTTGCGCCGGGCGGGACGGCGATTTACGGTAGCAACCTCCCTGATGCAGTTTCCGGAAGCGGCCGCCATCATGACCTTTCTCGCCCTGCGCATGTCCCTCATCAAGCCGTCGCCCACCATCGCCGTCACCACCAAGGCGGCCGAGCTCAAGGCGGCGGGGCGCGATGTCATCGGCCTCGGCGCCGGCGAGCCGGATTTCGACACGCCGGCCCATATCCAGGAAGCGGCGATCGCGGCGATGAAGCGCGGCGAGACGCGCTATACCGCGGTCGACGGCACGCCGGCGCTCAAGCAGGCGATCTCAGGCAAGTTCAAGCGCGAGAACGGGCTCGACTACAAGCCCAACCAGATCACCGTCGGCACCGGCGGCAAGCAGGTGCTCTACAACGCGCTGATGGCGACGCTCGGCCCCGGCGACGAGGCGATCGTGCCGGCGCCCTACTGGGTGTCCTATTACGACATCGTCGCCCTCTGCGAGGCCAAGCCGGTCATCGTCAATTGCCCGCAGAACAACGGCTTCAAGCTGCGCCCCGAGGATCTCGAGGCGGCGATCACGCCGAAGACCAAATGGCTCATCCTCAACTCGCCGTCGAACCCGACCGGCGCCGGCTATACGGCGGAGGATCTGCGCGGCCTCGCCGCGGTGCTGCTCAAGCACCCGCATGTCTGGATCATGACCGATGACATGTACGAGCATCTCGTCTACGACGATTTCAAGTTTGCCACGATCGCCTAGGTCGAGCCGCGCCTCTATGACCGCACGCTCACCGTCAACGGCGTCTCCAAGGCCTATTGCATGACCGGCTGGCGCATCGGCTACGCCGGCGGGCCGGTGCCGCTGATCAAGGCGATCGCGACCTTGCAATCGCAATCGACCTCCAATCCGAGCTCGATCAGCCAGGCGGCGGCGGTGGCGGCGCTCAGCGGGCCGATGGATTTCATTCCCCGGCACAACGCCATCTTCAAGCAGCGCCGCGACCTCGTCGTCGACATGCTCAACAAGGCCAAGGGTCTGTTCTGCCCGAAGCCGGAAGGCGCGTTCTACGTCTACCCGTCCTGCGCCGGCGCGATCGGGCGCAAGACGCCGCAGGGCAAGCGCATCGAGAATGATGGCGATTTCGTCGAATATCTCCTCGAAGCGGAAGGCGTCGCGGTGGTGCAGGGGGCGGCCTTCGGCCTCAGCCCGCATTTCCGCATCTCCTACGCGACCTCGACCGAGGTGCTGAAGGACGCCTGCACGCGCATCCAGCGGGCCTGCGCCGCGCTCGAATAGGGCGGTCGGCTTCCGCTCGTCAGAAGGCTGGTCGCAAGGTCCGCCCGTCGCGGCCGAGCGGCGCCGTGCCGGCCAGGATGCGGGCGACCGCGCCATCATCGCCGACGAGAGGGAGCGCGATGCGTTGCCAGAGCGCCGCCAACGCCGAGCCGACCGGCTGGCGCTCGGTGTAGATCGGCTCGCGCCGCTGCACCGCCGCGCGGTAGCCGGCGAGGGCGAATTCGGTGACATAGGGGCTGGCCGGGTGCTCGGAGAGCAGCTTGCCCGTCATGTCGAAACCGGAGACGCTGGCGATGATGCTGCCATAGACGCGATAGCGGAAATCCCGCCCGCCCTAGACGAGATCGAGCAGCATGACGTAGCCGAGCGCTGGTCGCAGCGCCATGGGATCGATCTGCTTGAGATGAGGCAGCGTGCCGGCCGCCGCGAGGTCATGCCAATAGGCGGTGAGGAAGCGCAGCGATTCCGCGTCGAACAAATCGGCGGCGGGATTCCACGCCAAGCCAGGCGGGGCGGCGCCGTGTCGGGCAAAGATCGCGGTGATCGCCGTGATATTGCCCGCGGCGATATCTGCCG
>DATAQP010000543.1:0-4043 GCA_036264595.1 Allostellaceae bacterium | reverse complement strand
AGCGTCTCGACCGAGCGGCGGAACTCGGCCAGCTCCTTGCTGTCTTCGCGTTTGATCCGGTGGAGGATCGGCTCGAGCGTCTCCATGCTCTTGACGAGGCCGGTGGCCGCCTCGACGAGACCCTCGACCTGACGCAGCGGCTTGGTCGGCTGCCCGGTCAGCAGAACCGGCAGCCGGCTCCAGAAGATTTCGAAGCGATCGATCAGCGCGTCTTTCGTCAGACGCTCATCGCCGAGCGCGAAGAGGTCGAGGGCACTGACGAAATTGAGATATTCGATCTCGGTTTGCGCAACGAACCAGCTGTTGACGCGGCTTTGCTGCTCGATCAGCACCTTCTGATTGAAGAGCGCCTGGAAGAGGAAGAAAATCGCCACCAGGAAGACGCCGGCGGCCAGGGCGAAGCCGCGAAACCGCGGCCGTACGCCGTCCAATACATCGGTACGCTTGCCGTTGGACGAGCGACGGGCAAACAATCGCGGTACGGTGAATATGGGACGATGTTCCGCAGGCCAGAGGGACGTGTCCGGACTCGTCATCTGCCACCGCCCCGGGCACGTGGCGAACGGTTCGACAAGCCATATAGCGACACGGCAGCGCCGTAAAGCAGCAGCGACCTGTGCCGCAGGGTGCCGTTCGTCAGAGTATGGCCGCGCATGATGGGCTCTTTCGCCGTTATATCACGACCCGTTTGATATACGGCCAACCTTAGCTTTCGATTAACGGCTGGGCGCCCGTCAAAGGAAGCGAAATGCCAGTGCCGCGACGATGGTCGGCGGCAGGGCGGCGAGCAACAGCCCCACAGGCGCGACAGCGTGATCCGTGAAATGGCGGCGCAAGATAGCGATGCCGGCCGGATTTGGCGCATTGGCGATGATCGTCAGGCCGCCGCCGGTGACGGCGCCTGCGACCAGGGCGTATTTGAAGCCGTCACTCAGCCCCTCGACCAGCGAGCCGAGATAGGTCAACGCCGCATTGTCGGTGAAGGCGGTCAGGATGATGGCGCCCGAGAATACCGCATCGCTGCTCATGCTCATCAAGGTGGGATGCAGCCACCATTGCTGCTGGCCGCCCAGCACGACTAGCCCCGCCAGAAAGATGGCGACCAGCAATCCCTCGCGCAGGATCAGGCGGTCGTGATGATGCGAATAGGCGTCGGCGATGCCGACGAAGAGCAGAAACAGGCCGATGAACATCGCCGGGTCGTGAGCGAAGGCCACGATGCCGGCGAGGAAGGCGAGATGAAGGACGACGAGGGGGAAGGGCACCGGCGCCGTGGCGGCGTCAAAGCCGCCTGGGGTCAGCGCGGCGAGCTCGCTGCGGAACAGCAGCGTCGCGCCGATCGCATTGACGGCGACCGCGATCGCCGCCTTCCAGCCGAAGACCGACATCATGAAGCCGGTGCCCCAGCCCCAGGTTCCGGCGACCATCAGCACGGGCGGTGCGGCGAATGGCGTCAAGGCGCCGCCGATCGAGACATTGACGAAGAGCACGCCGAGCGTCGCGTATTTCAATCGCGTCGCGACGCCGCGCGCGAAGATGCGGTCGGCCAGGATGAGGGCGGCCAGCGTCATTGCCGCCGGCTCGGTGATGAACGAGCCGAGCAGGGGCACCAGCGCCAGGGCGACGAGATAGAATCCCATGCTGCCCGGCAGGGGAATTCCCCGCGCCGCCAAGCCAACGATGGCGGTCGCGGTTTGCAGGATCGGCCGGGTTGCCGCGACGACCATGATGGCGAAGACGAACATTGGCTCGGTGAAGTCGCGGGAATGGACATAACCGATGGCGGCCGTGGCGCCATCGATGGCGAACATCGCGACGACCAGCACCAGGGCCCAGAGGCCGAAGACCACCTCGACCTCGCCGAGCAGGTGCCACAGCCCAGCATGGGCAGGGTGCGTATGCGACAGATGCTCGAAGAATTTCGTGGCGAAGGTATGCAGGATGGCGACGGCGAACAGCGCGGCGCCGATCAGCTGGATGGTGGTGGCTGACACCTAGGGCTTCGTCTCGCCGCGCCCGGCGCGCTCGCGTTCGAGCTCGCGCAGGCGGAAGCGCTGGACCTTCCCCGTCTCGGTGCGCGGCAGGGCGGCGACGAACTCGATGGCGCGCGGATATTTGTAGGGGGCGATCTGCGCCTTGACGAAATCCTGCAGCTCCTTCGCGAGATCGCCGTCCGCGCCGTCCTCGCGCTTGACGACGAAGGCCTTGACGATCTGGCCGCGCGCCGTGTCGGGGGCGCCGATGACGGCACATTCGCGCACCTTGGGATGGTCGAGCAGCACTGCCTCGACCTCGGGGCCGGAGATGTTGTAGCCGGCGCTGATGATCATGTCGTCGGTGCGCGCCTGGTACCAGAGATAGCCGTCCTCATCCATGCGGTAGGCGTCGCCGGTGAGGTTCCAGCCGTGCTGCACATAAGTGGTCTGCCGCGCATCGTCGAGATAGCGGCAGCCGGTCGGGCCGCGCACGGCGAGCCGTCCGACGGTGTTGCGCGGCACCTCGTTGCCGGCCTCGTCGACGACGATCGCCTGATAGCCCGGTATCGCCTTGCCGGTAGCGCCCGGACGGATGTCGTCGCCGGCGGCGGCGACGAAGATGTGCAGCATCTCGGTCGAGCCGAGTCCGTCGATGATCCTGATACCGGTCGCCTTGTGGAAGGCCTGGAAGACGGGAAGGGGCAGCGTCTCGCCGGCCGAGACGCATTTCTTGAGGCTGGCGAGATCGTAATGCGGCGCCAGCTCGGCCATCAGGCGGAACATCGTCGGCGCGGTGAAGCAGATGGTGGCGCGATGGTCCTGGATCGCCTGCAGCAAGATCTCGGCACTCGTCTTCTCCAGCAGCAGGGTCGAGGCGCCGACGCGCATCGGGAAGAGCAGCACGCCGCCGAGTCCGAACGTGAAGGCGAGGGGCGGGCTGCCGACGAAGATGTCGTCCGCCGCGGGCTTCAGCACGTATTTCGGGAAGGCATCGCAAATCGCCAGCACGTCGCGATGGAAATGCATCGTGCCCTTGGCCGGGCCGGTCGTTCCCGAGGTGAAGGCGATCAGCGCGACGTCGTCATGCGAAGTTGCAACATTGGCGAAGCCGGGGCGCTGCGCCGCCATGCGCGCCTCGAGCCCGTCCGCCCCGTCGTCGTGAAAGTAGACGATCTTGCGAAGGGTCGGCGCCTTTTCTTTCGCCGCCCCAAGATCGGCAGATAGGCTATTGTCACACAAAGAAAATTCGACCTTAGCCCTCTCGATGATGTAGCTCAGCTCGCGGGCGCGCAGCAGCGGCATGGTGCCGACGGCGATGCCGCCCGCCTTCATCACCGCGAACCAGCACGCGGCATGCATCGGATTGTTGGCGGCGCGCAGCAGCACGCGGTTGCCGGGCACCAGCCCCATCTCGCCGACCAGGACGCCAGCGATTCGGTTCGCCTTGTCGAGCAGCTCGCCATAGCTCCACATCCCGCCTGGCCATCGGATGCAGGGACGGTCGGCGAAGCCGCGCTCGACCATCCGGTCGAGCAGCTCGACGGCGGCATTGAGCCGCTTGGGATAGGCGAGCTCGGGCAGGGAGAAATCCATCTCTGGCCAGAGCGCGCGCGGCGGCAGGTTGTCGCGGGCGAAGCTGTCGAGATGGGCGCTGGGATCGAGGGTCGAATCAAGCATGGCTTTGCTCGAGGGACGGGCTTGAGAGATCGGGCATCGGGACGGCGACGACGACGCTGTTCGAGGGCGGGCTGTGCCGGCCCGAGCTGTCATAGGCCATGACGTGATAGGTGTAGGTGAGGCCGCCGAGCACGTTGCGATCGGCATGCTTGGCGCTCTTGACCGCCTCGACGACGATGGCGGCGGCGCCATCCTCGGCGCGGAAGACGTCGTAGCCGGCGATCCCGCTCCCGGTCGCGCGCTGCCAGCTCAGGCGGATCGTGCCGTTCTCCACGGTTGCGGCCAGCCCGGCGCCGCCCGGCCCCCAATCCGGCGCGGCGCCGGTGAGATCCTCGCGCGGCGCCTGGATGGCGCCTTTCGGCCGCAGGAAGCAGCTCACCAGCTTGAAAT
>DATAQP010000534.1:0-6194 GCA_036264595.1 Allostellaceae bacterium | reverse complement strand
CGAGGTGCGCGCGGCCGCGACGGCTGCGCATGCCAGCGAGTTCCTCGACCGCCTGCCGCAGGGCTTCGCGACGTTTCTCGGCGAGAAGGGCGTCAAGCTCTCGGGCGGCCAGCGCCAGCGCCTCGCCATCGCCCGCGCCATCCTGCGCGACCCCGCGATCCTCCTCCTCGACGAGGCGACCAGCGCGCTCGACGCCGAATCGGAGTTCCTCGTCCAGCAGGCGCTCGAGGCGCTCTCGGCCGACCGCACGACCCTCGTCATCGCCCATCGCCTGGCGACGGTGCTCAAGGCCGACCGCATCGTCGTCATCGACGAGGGAAGCGTCGCCGCGACCGGAACGCATCAGGAATTGCTCCGCCAGGGCGGACTCTACGCCAGGCTCGCGGCGCTGCAATTCGACCGTGCTGAGGCCGCGACGTGAGCGACTGCCGCGAGATCGGCCCCTCTCCCGCAATGCGGGAGAGGGGCAATAGTGGGATTCGACGACTCATTTCGCCTTCGGAGGATGACATGGTGACGACGGCCGAGCTCGCCCCCTATTACGGCAACATCCTGAGGGACGCGACGATCGCCGAGCTGCCCAACCATTACCGCGGCAAGGTGCGCGACAATTACGACCTCAAGGACGGGCGGCGGATCATCATCGCCACCGACCGGCTGAGCGCCTTCGACCGGATCATCACCGCGCTTCCCTTCAAGGGCCATGTGCTGACCCAGATCGCCCGCTTCTGGTTCGAGGCGACGCGCGACATCTGCCCCAACCACGTCATCGACTATCCCAACCCCAACGTGCTGCTCTGCCGCCGCCTCGACATCATGAAGGTCGAGATCGTCGTGCGCGACTATCTCGCCGGCACGACCTCGACCTCGATCCTGTCGATGTACAAATCAGGACGCCGCGAGATGTACGGGCGGCGCTTCCCCGACGGCATGCGTGCCAACCAGAAGCTGCAAGAGACCATCATCACGCCGACCACCAAGGCGTTCGACGGCGCCCATGACGAGGAGCTCACGGAGCAGAAGATCGTCGAGGGCAGCCTGCTGACCGCGGCGCAATGGCGCGAGGTCTCGTCGCGCGCCCTCGCCCTCTTCGCGCGCGGCCGCGAGATCGCCGAGCGCCACGGCCTCATCCTGGTCGACACCAAATACGAGTTCGGCTTCGACACCGATGGCCGCATCGTCCTCGCCGACGAGATCCACACGCCGGACAGCAGCCGCTACTGGTTTCGCGGCAGCTACGCGGAACGCGTCGCCGCCGGCGAGGCGCCCGAGAGCTTCGACAAGGATTTCGTGCGCAGCTGGGTGGTGGCGCGCTGCGACCCCTACAAGGACGAGGTTCCCGAGATTCCGCGCGACATCGTGCTCGAGGCGGCGCGCATCTATATCAGCGTCTTCGAGACGATCACAGGCCGGGAATTCCCCCTGCCCGACCCGGCGATCCCCGTCCTCGACCGCATCCGCGCCAATCTCGCCCGCTTCTGGTAGCGCCTCACTTGGCGGCTTCCTGCCCCACCAGCCAGCGAACCGAGACGAGGATGCCGTCGTGGAAGACACACTCGATCGCCAGCGGCCCTCCCTTGCCGTCCTTCGGCCGGCCCTCGGCGGTGGTCCGTATCGTGTTGAGGTCCTGCGTCGGATCGCCGTTGCCGGTGGTTCCGGTGATCTCGATCTCCGTCTTCGGCACCGCCAGTTTCAGCGCCTCGGCGCAGCGGCTGGAGGGCGACTGCTCGGCGACGGACGACAGCCCACAGCCGGCGAGCGCCAGACATCCGCCGATCGCCGCCAATTCCTTGCCTGGCATGCGCAACCTCCCGAGCGGGATTCTCCGTCCTCTGCACGGAGAAACGACCGATCTCGGATATTGTTCGCGGCGCCGATGAATGAGAGATTGCAGCCGAGCGATTTTTCCCAGGAGGTTCGCAATGGAAGTTCGTGCCGCCATCGCCCACAAGGCCGGCGCACCTTTGACGATCGAGACCGTGCAGCTCGAAGGGCCGCGGGAAGGCGAGGTGCTGATCGAGCTCAAGGCGACGGGGATCTGCCACACCGACAAATACACGCTGTCGGGCGCCGATCCCGAGGGGCTGTTCCCCGCCATTCTCGGCCATGAGGGCGCCGGCATCGTCGTCGAGACCGGTCCCGGCGTCACCAGCCTCAAGAAAGGCGACCACGTCATTCCGCTCTACACGCCGGAATGCCGCGAATGCGAATACTGCCTCAGCCAGAAGACCAATCTCTGCCAGAAGATCCGCGTGACGCAGGGCCAGGGTCTGATGCCCGACGGCACCAGCCGCTTCTCGCTCAAGGGCGAGCGCGTCCTCCATTACATGGGGACCTCGACCTTCGCCAATTACACGGTGGTGCCCGAGATCGCCCTCGCCAGGATCCGCAAGGACGCGCCGTTCGACAAGGTCTGCTATATCGGTTGCGGCGTCACCACGGGGATCGGCGCCGTCATCAACACGGCCAAGGTCGAGCCGGGCGCCAATGTCGTCGTCTTCGGTCTCGGCGGCATCGGCCTCAACGTCATCCAGGGCGCTCGCCTCGCCGGCGCCGACATGATCGTCGGTGTCGACATCAATCCCGGGCGCCGGCAGCTGGCCGAGAGCTTCGGCATGACGCATTTCGTCAATCCCAAGGAGGTCGAGGGCGATCTCGTGCCCTATCTCGTCGCCCTGACCAAGGGCGGCGCCGATTACAGCTTCGAATGCATCGGCAACACCACGCTGATGCGCCAGGCGCTCGAATGCTGCCATAAGGGCTGGGGCGTCTCGGTCATCATCGGCGTCGCCGGCGCCGGCCAGGAGATCGCGACGCGGCCGTTCCAGCTCGTCACCGGCCGCGTCTGGAAGGGCTCGGCCTTCGGCGGCGCGCGCGGGCGCACCGACGTGCCGAAGATCGTCGACTGGTACATGGACGGCAAGATCCAGATCGACCCGCTGATCACCCACATACTGCCGCTCGAGCGCATCAACGAGGGATTCGATTTGATGACGCGCGGCGAATCGATCCGCTCGGTCGTGGTCTATTAGGGGCGCCGCCATGAAACAGCGCAATCTCGGCCGCTCCGGCCTCCTCGTCTCGCTCGTCGGGCTCGGCTGCAACAATTTCGGCGGGCGGATCGATCTCGAAGCCTCGCGCAAGGTCGTCCACAAGGCGCTCGATCTCGGCATCACCCTCTTCGACACCGCCGATATCTACGGCAATCAGGGCGGCTCGGAGACCTGTCTCGGCGCCATCCTCGGCGACCGCCGCAAGGACATCGTGCTGGCGACGAAATTCACCATGCCGATGGACAAGGAGGGGATTCTGAAGGGCGCCTCGCGGCGCTACATCATGAGCGCCGTCGACGCCAGCCTCAAACGCCTCAAGACCGACTGGATCGACCTCTACCAGGTGCACCAGCCCGATCCGCTGACGCCGATCGAGGAGACGCTGCGCGCCCTCGACGACCTCGTCCGCCAGGGCAAGGTGCGTTATATCGGTTGCTCGAACTTCCCGGCTTGGCAGGTCGTCGCCGCGCAGTGGACCTCGCGGCATCACAATCTCGACGCCTTCGTCTCCTGCCAGGACGAGTACAGCCTGCTGGTGCGCGACATCGAGCGCGAGCTGGTGCCGGCGATGACGCAATACGGGCTCGGCCTGCTACCCTTCTTCCCGCTCGCCAGCGGCCTCCTTACCGGCAAGTACAAGCGCGACGCGGCGAAGCCCGAAGGCGCACGGCTCACCTATATGCAGAATCTCGCCGACCGCTACATGACTGAAACCAACTGGCAGATCATCGAGCGTCTTAGCGCCTTCGCCGCCAAGCGCGACCACACCCTGCTCGAGCTTGCTTTGTCCTGGCTGGCGGCGCGTCCCGCCGTTTCCAGCGTGATCGCCGGCGCGACCAAGCCGGAGCAGCTCGAGCTCAACGTCAAGGCGGCCGATTGGCCGCTCACCGCCGAGGAGATGGCCGAGATCGACAAGATCACCAGCCGTTGATCCGCTCCCACACCGCGAGCACCTCGTCGCCGCCATCGACGACGTGATAGCGGTCATAGGCTGCCGCCGTCATGCAGACATGGTTGGGGGCGACGCGCAGCCGCGTGCCCACCGGCAGGCGGTCGAAGGGCAGCGGCGTCGCCGCGGCGATGATGCCGTGCTCCTGGTTGGCGCGCTCGACGATCGCCTCGCCGAGGCTCGGGTGCCCGGCGGCGTCAAGCACCAGGCCGAAGCCGAAATCCTTGGGCACCGCGGCGGTGCTGCGATCCTTCGACAGCGCCATCGCGCCGGCATCGATGACGATTCGGTTCTCCCCCTGGCGCCGGTGGATCACGCTGGCCAGCACTGTCACCGCCATGCTCTCCGGACTGCCCGAGAAGATCTGCGTCTGGAAGAGATCCTGGAACATATAGACGCCCGGCCGCGTCTCGCTGACCCCGGCGAGGTTGCGCGCATGCAGCGCGGTCGGCGTCGAGCCGACTGAGACGATCTCGATCGCGAGGCCAAGCGCGCGCAGCCGCGCAGCCGCGGTGACGGCGGCGAGCCGCTCGGCCTCGGCCACCGCCTCGATCTCCGCGATGCTGCGGCAGGCATAGGAATGACCGGCATGCGTCATCACCCCGGCGCAGAGCGGGCCGAGCGCGCGCCCCACCGCGAGCAGCGTCTCGCTCTCCGCTGCCATGCCGCCGCGATGCTCGCCGCAGTCGATCTCGACGAGGACGCGGTGCTCCGCGCCGGTGGTGCGTGCATGCGCCGCAATCGCCGCGGCGGTCTCGGGATCGTCGGTGACGAGCTTGAGGTCGACGGCGCCTTGGCGCAGCGCCGCCGCCCGGTCGAGCTTCGCCGCGGTGATACCGACGGCGTAGAGAATGTCGCGGAAGCCGGCAGCGGCGAAATACTCGACCTCGGCGAGAGTCGAGACGGTGATGCCGCCGGCCTGGCCGGCGACCGCCAGCCGCGCCACCGCGGCGCTCTTCGCCGTTTTCATATGCGGGCGCAGCGCGACACCGTGGCGGGCGACGGCTTGTGCCATCGCCGCAAGGTTTTGCCCGAGCTTCCCACGATCGAGCACCAGGCAGGGCGTCGGCAGATCGACGAGGCGACGAGGCGGGGCGCTGGCGGGTTCCGGTGTCATCGCCACAGTCCTAGACGAGACGCGGCCCGGCCTCAAGACCGCTGCTTACCCACGGATCTCCACCGTGCTGTCAGACGGGCTCAGTGCGGACGGGCCGGGGTCGACGGCTTCGCCGCTGCCTTCGGCCGCGCCTGCGTGGGCAGATGCGGGGACTGGATGGGGCGGATGGGGCGGGGCGGCGGCCGCTTCACCGTCGGCTTGGTCACCTTGGTCACAGGCTTGACCGGCAATGGTGCCGCCTCGCGCTTCACCAATTTGATCTCGCTGGGAATCGGACGCTCGACATGGCCGCTCAGCACCTTGCTGACCCGCACCAGCTGCACCTTGGTCACGCGCTCAGGCTTCGACGGCCTGCCGTTGCGCTCGACGGTCACCACGTAGCCGGGTGCCCTCACCGTCTCGACACCGCCGAGCTTGCCGGTGACGGTCATCGCCACGCCGTAGAGGAAGGTCGCGTGCGTCGTGCCGGCGCGCTCATCGACGTCGATGATGGCGATGCCGCCGCGTATGCCGACCGTGCCGTTCGGCGTGTCGATGGTCACCGCCTGCGTCTTGCTGAGCTTGCCGCCGACGAAGCGCAGCAGCCCCTTTGCCAGGCTGATGCTGGCTCGCCCGGTGCCTTGCGCCGGGTCATAATAGAACTCATCGAGCACGACGCTGGCGCCGGGGCCGATCGTGAAGGACGAGCCGTCGAGCATGAGGAGTTGCGCCTGGCCCGCGCTGTCGGTGGCGATGCGCTCGCGCTGCTCCACCCCGGCGCCGACATCGAGGTCGTGCTCGTCGCCGCCCTGCGGCAGACCGCGCGCCGTCGTGTTGACTGCGGTCGCAACGCCCGCCTGGTCCGCGCGCGCGTCAGGCATCGGCAGCGTCGCGGCGACGACGAGAAGGCCGAGGAGCGGCAAGACGGTACGTGAGACGGCGATCGTCATCATGCTCAGAACCGGACGCCGACCGACAGCGCGATTGTCGTGTTGTTGAAGCGGTAGTTGTCCAAGTTCGACGTCACCCATTGCTGGCTGACATCGCCGACCAGCACCCAGCCATCGCCGAGCGGCACCGTCAGCGATACGTCGAG
>DATAQP010000374.1:0-2640 GCA_036264595.1 Allostellaceae bacterium | reverse complement strand
TCTTCGCGCGCATCACGTGCTCGACGATGACGATGGTAAGCCCGCTCGCCGACAGCTTGCCAACCAGCGCCACCGCCTGATCGATCTCGGCCGGGTTGAGGCCAGCCATCACCTCGTCGAGCAGCAGGATCTTCGGCTCCGTGGCGAGCGCCCGTGCCGTCTCGAGCCGCTTGCGCTCGGGCAGGGTGAGCGAGCTTGCCGCCGCGTTCGCCTTGTCGGCGAGGCCGAGCCGCTCGAGAATGGCGAGGGCGGCGCGCCGCGCGGCGGCGACATCGGCGTTGCGACGCATCGCGCCGACCAGCACGTTCTCGACGACGCTGAGCCCGCCGAATGGTCGCACGATCTGAAAGGTGCGGCCGATGCCGGCCTGGCAGGCGAGGTCGGGGCGCATCCCGGTGATGTCGATTCCGTCGAGCACGACCCGCCCGCGATCCGGGCGAAAGACGCCGGCGATCAGGTTGAAGACGGTGGTCTTCCCGGCGCCGTTCGGCCCGATCAGCGCGACGATGCCGCCGCGCGGCACCGCGAAGCTGACATCGTCGACGGCGCGCAGGCCGCGAAACTGCTTCGCGATGCCGTCGACTTCGAGAAGCGGTGAGGCGCTCATGATCGCCCCGCTCCATCGCGGCTGAGGCCGAGCCGCTCGGCGATGAAGGGCCAGAGGCCGTGCGGCTGGGCGATGACGACGATGGCGAGGATGAGGCCGTAGAGCAGCTGCTTGATGCCATTGATGCCCCAGGATGCCGTCATCTCGGTCAGCGTCTGGTTGAGCGCGATCAGCACGAAGGCGCCGAGTATCGGCCCGCACAGCGTGCCGAGCCCGCCGATGATGGCGGGCAGTATCGCCTCGATCGAGCGCTCCATGGCGAAGATCGTCTCGGGGTAGAGGTTGTTGTTGTAGAAGGCGATGAAGGTGCCGGCGATGGCGCTCAGCCCCGACGACAGCACGATAGCGGCGAGCTTGTAGCGGAAGACGTCGATGCCGCTCGCCGCCGCCGCCGCCTCGTCCTCGCGGATCGCCTGCCAGTAATAGCCGATGCGGCGCCCGAGCAGGAAGCGGCCAAGGGCGAGCAGGGCAAGCGTCGCGGCGAGCAGCACGTAATAGAACATGACAGGCGCGCCGCGCAGCGTGACGAGGTCGTCGCCCGCCCGGTTGGCGACCGGCAGGAACAGCCCGCTCGAGCTGCCGAACCAGTCGAGATGGTCGAAGAGGATGCGGGTGAACTCGGCGAAGGCGATGGTGAGCAGCGCGAAATAGACGCCGCCGACATGGAAGCGGAAGCTGAGCGCGCCGATCAGCGCGCCGGCGGTTGCGGCTGCCGCGACGCCGAGCGGCATGCCGAGCCACGGCGAGAGCCCGTAATGGACGAAGAGCGCCGCGCTGACATAGGCGCCGAGCCCGATATAGAGCGCATGGCCGAGCGACAACAGCCCGGCGAATCCAATCATGATGTTCCAGGCCTGGCCGATATAGGCCGAGATCAGGATGAGGATGAGCACCGAGATGAGATAGTCGTTGGCGACGAGCGGCAACGCCGCCATTGCGGCGACGAAGAGGACGAGCGTGACGATGCTGCGCGTCGCCGTCGGGACGATTGCCCTCATGGGCGCCGTCCGAGCAGGCCCTGCGGCCGCAGCAACAGGACGAGGATGAGCAAGGCGTAGCTGAACATGCTCTTCATAGAGGGGTCGACGAAGAAGCCGGAAAGCGCCTCGGAGACGCCGACCAGCAGGCCGCCGAGCAGGGCGCCCCCGAGGCTGCCGAGCCCGCCGACGATGACGATGATGAAGGCGAGCAGCGTGTAGTCGGTGGCGAGATAGGGATGCACGTCGACGAGCAGCAGCATCAGGCTGCCGGCGGCGCCGACGCAGGCGGCGCCGAGCCCGAAGGTGATGGCATAGAGGCGCTTGACGTCGAGCCCGACGATTTGCGCGCCGAGATAATTATCGGCGCAGGCGCGGATCGCCTTGCCGGTGCGGGTGAAGCGGAAGAAGCTCCATAAGAGGGCGGCGCCGGCGATCGCCCCTGTCGCGGCGAGGACGCGCACCTTGTCGAGCAACAGCCCGCCGATGTCGTAGCTGTCGAAGGCGTAGTCGAGCGGCACGTTGCGCGCATCCGGCCCGAAGCCCATCAGCATCAGGCTGACCAGCACGCTGGCGAAGGCGAGCATGAGGAGGAACTGCATGTGCTCGGGGCGGGTGACGAACCGGTTGATCAGTCCACGCTGCAGCGCATAGCCGGCGAGGAACATCGCGGCGGCGACCAGCGGCATCGCCAGGAGGGGATCGAGGCCAAGCGCGCGGTTGAGCGCATAGGCGCCGAACATGCCGAGCACCATCATCTCGCCATGGGCGAAATTGACGATGCGGATGACGCCGAAGATGACCGAGAGGCCGAGCGCCATCAGCGCATAGACGGCGCCGGTGAGCAGCCCGGCGGTGATGATGTTGAGGAGGAGCATCACGCGACGCTTCTCGTGCCGACGAGAACCCTCTCCCGCTTGCTCTCGGCGTGGCTTCGCCACGCCTGACGCGACAGTGGGGACCGCAGGTCCCCGCGAGAGCGGGAGAGGCGCCCCACAACTCCCTCCCGCTTGCGGGAGAGGCACCCCTCAAGAACCCTCTCCCGCTTGCGGGAGA
>DATAQP010000373.1:0-6950 GCA_036264595.1 Allostellaceae bacterium | reverse complement strand
CCGATGGAATATTTGTAGGCCATGGCGGCCAGCGTCGGCATTTTCGCGATCATGCGGTAGGACGCGATCATACGCTGATACGGATCATGGATGTCGGTCGAATCGTGATAGAAGGCGGCGAGCGCCCCGACGACGCCGCACATCACCGCCATCGGATGGGCGTCGCGCCGGAAGCCGCGGAAGAAGGCACTGAGCTGCTCATGCACCATCGTGTGCAGCGTGATGTCGCGCTCGAACTTCTTCTTCTGAGCGGCGGTCGGCAGATCGCCGTTGAGCAGCAGGTAGCAGACTTCCATGAAGTCGCTATGCTCGGCGAGTTCCTCGATCGGGAAGCCGCGATAGAGCAACTCGCCCTTGTCGCCGTCGATATAGGTGATCTTGGACTGGGTGCTGCCGGTCGAGGTATAGCCGGGATCGAAGGTGAAATAGCCGGTCGCGTCATAGAGCTTGCGGACGTCGATGACACTGGGGCCGATGGTTCCCGACATGATCGGGAAATCCCACGAATTGCCGGACGTGTTGTCGGTCAGCGTCATCGTCTGATTCACGCCGGTCTTGGCCGGAGCATTCTTGCCATCCATGGGTTCTGGTCCTGGCTGCTGGTTTCGCTGCACTGCAAAAGGAATTGGCGGAGAGAATAGGCCCGTCCGGCTTAATTATCAAATAACCCGATCAAGACCATCGTCAGCCTCCCGCGCCGCCGACCGCATCGGCTATTCGGCTGAGCGTTTCGGTCCGCCCGAGCGCCGCCATCACCTCGAAGACGGGGGGCGAGACGGTCGAGCCGGTAAGCGCGGCGCGCAGCGGCTGTGCAAGGGCGCCGAGCTTGTGACCATACGCTTCGGCGAAAGCGCGAACCGCCGCTTCCAACCCCTCGGACGTCCAATCTGCATTGGACATCGCCTTCGACAGATCGGATAGCAGTTGGCGCGATTCGGCGACCACGCGCTGCACCTTCTCGTCGAGCGCCAACGGCCGCGCTGCAACATAGAAGCGCGCATTGGCGGCGAGCTCGACCAGCGTCTTGGCGCGCGATTTCAGCCCCGCCATGCCGGCGCGCAGCCGGCCGAGCCCTTCGGCATCGGTCGCGTGACCGAGCAGACGCTCGAGAAATGGCGCGACGAGCTCGGCGAGGCGGGCGTCGCCGGTCTGACGTATGTAATGACCGTTGAGACTGTCGAGCTTGACGAAATCGAAACGCGCCGGGCCGCGGCCGACGGCGTCGATGTCGAACCAGGCGATCGCCTGCTCGCTGCTGATGATCTCGTCGTCGCCATGGCTCCAGCCGAGCCGCAGGAGATAGTTGCGCAGCGCCTCGGGCAGATAGCCCAAGTCGCGATAGGCATCGATGGCGAGCGCGCCGTGACGCTTCGACAGCTTGGCGCCGTCGCCGCCATGAATCAGCGGCACATGCGCGAACTCGGGAACCGCCCAGTCCATCGCGCGATAGATCTGCGTCTGACGGAAGGCGTTGTTGAGATGGTCGTCGCCTCGGATGACATGGCTGATCGCCATGTCGTGATCGTCGACGACGACAGAGAGGTTATAGGTCGGCGTACCGTCGGCGCGCAGGATGATGAGGTCGTCGAGCTGGGCGTTGGCGACGGTGACCTCGCCCTGGACGTGATCGCGGATCACGGTCTCGCCGCTCTGCTGCGCCTTGAGGCGGATGACCGGCGGCACGTCCGCGGGCGCCTCGCTGGGATCGCGGTCGCGCCACGTCCCGTCATAGCGCATCGAGCGCCCCTCCGCCTTCTGCTTCGCGCGCATCGCCGCCAGCTCCTCCGGCGAGCAATAGCAGTAATAGGCGCGGCCGGCGGCGAGGAGCTGGCGCGCCACCTCGGCATGGCGTGGCGCGCGCTCGGACTGCATGACGATCTCGCCGTCATGCTCGAGGCCGAGCCAGGCGAGACCGTCGAGGATGGCGGCGACCGCCTCGCTGGTCGAGCGCGCGCGATCGGTATCCTCGATGCGCAAGCGGAACGTGCCACCGAAATGCCTGGCGTAGAGATAGTTGAAGAGCGCGGTGCGGGCGCCGCCGATATGGAGGAAGCCGGTCGGCGAGGGCGCGAAGCGGACGGTGACGGACATAGGCGCTGTGTAGCACAGGAGGAAGAAGCCGGTCGACTCGCCGCGGGGGATGCGAGGTTCTATAATCCCTACCCTCTATGAGTGTAGGGGCGGGCGCGAGAATGCCATGATCGACGGGCGATGACCGAGGGGAGATGACCGACCGGGCGGGGGAGATCGGCGAGGGACGCCGTGCCGAGGCGGGACGGCGGATCACCGCGTCGCTGCACCACGCCGCGCTCTTCCTGCGCGATGCCTTTCTCGCCGAGCGCGAACGCTGGGCGCTGTGGATCCCGGCGCTGCTGGGCAGCGGCATCGGCCTCTATTTCATGCTGCTTGTCGAGCCGCCCGCCTGGGTCGGGCCGGCCGCGATTTGCGGTGCCGCGTCGCTGGTACTGCTCGCCCGCCGCCATGCCGCGCTCTTCCTTCCCGCCATCGCCGCGCTGATCGCCGCGGTCGGCTTCGCCGATGCCCAGCTGCAGACCTGGCTCGTCGCCGCGCCGGTGCTCGAGCGCCAGCTCGGTCCGGTGCGCGTCGAAGGACGCGTCGTCGAGGTCGATCCGCTGCCCGAGGGCTATCGCATCGTCGTCGCGCCGCGCAGCGTCGAGCGGCTCGATGCCGCGCGCCTGCCCGAGCGCCTGCGCATCAAGGTGACGCGCGGCGGCGACGATCTCCTGCCCGGCGAATTCATCGCCGTGCGCGCCATTCTCTACCCGCCGCCCGCCCCGGCGATGCCGGGCGCCTATGACTTCCAGCGCCGCGCCTTCTTCGACCGGCTCGGCGGCGTCGGCTTTGCGGTGTCGCCGGTCGAGCGGCGCGAGGCGCCGGACGGCCTCGGCCCGTCCTCTTGGCAGACCGCCATCGCCGCGTTGCGCAGCGCGATGACCGAGCGCATCCTCGCCGCGCTGCCGGGCCGCATCGGCGGCGTCGCGGCGGCGATCATCACCGGCCAGACGCATGCCATACCGGAAGAAGACGCGGCCGCGTTCCGCGACGCCGGTCTCGCCCATATCCTGGTCATCGCCGGGCTGCATATGGGCATGGTGGCGGGCCTCGCCTTCGTCGCGCTGCGCGCCTTCCTCGCCCTCGTCCCGGCGCTGTCGCTGCGCTATCCGACGAAGAAATGGGCGGCCGGTTTCGCGCTGCTGGTGACCTTCGCCTACATGCTGCTCTCGGGGGCGACGGTGTCATCGCGCCGCTCCTTCGTCATGACCGGTCTCGTCATGCTCGCCGTGCTGCTCGACCGCCTGCAGCTCTCGTCGCGCGGCCTCGCCTATGCGGCGACGGCGATCTTGCTGCTGACGCCGATGAGCCTCACCGGGCCGAGCTTCCAGATGTCCTTCGCCGCGGTGGGCGGCCTCATCGCCTTCTACGAGACCTATCGCGCCAGCCTGTCGCGCTGGCATCGCGAGGCCGGGCCGCTCGGCCGCGTCGGGCTCTACGCGCTCGGCATCTCGCTGACGACGGTGATCTGCACGCTGGCGACGGCGCCCTACACGATCTTCCATTTCAATCGATTCGCCGTCTATTCGGTCGCCGCCAATATCGTCGCCGTGCCGATAACTGGCTTCTGGGTGATGCCGTGGGCGATGGTGTCCTGCGCCCTCATGCCGCTCGGGCTCGAGTCCTGGAGCCTTGCCGCGATGGGTTGGGGCATCGACGCGATCATCGCCATCGCGCATGGCGTCACCGCCTGGCCGGGCGCGGTGGTCGTGCTGCCGGCGATGCCGCTCGCCGGGCTGCTGCTGGTCACCGCCGGCGGCCTGTGGCTCTGCATCTGGCAGGGGCGCTGGCGGCTTTGGGGCGCGGCGCCGATCGTCGCCGGGCTCCTCGCCATCGCCCTCATCCGGCCGCCCGATCTCGTCGTCGCCGGCGACGGCAAGCAGATCGCCGCGCTGGCGACGGATGGCAGCTACATGCTCGCCGGCAAGACCAAGGCGATGAATCTGGAGACCTGGACGCGGCGTGCCGCGAGCCAGGCGGGGGAGAATTTTCCCGCCGAGGGCAGCAGCGCCGACGGCTCGCTGGCCTGCGATCGGCTCGGCTGCATCTATCGCGCCGGCGGGCGGAGTGTCGCCTTGCTGCGCGATCCGCAGGCGCTCGACGAGGATTGCCGCGGCGTCGATCTCGTCGTCAGCCCCGAGCCGGCGCGGCGGCGCTGCCGTGGCGCGGTGCCGGTCATCGATCGCTTCGATCTCTGGCGCGGCGGGACCCATGCCATCTGGCTGGACCCCGAGGCCATCACCATCGAGACCGTCGACGGCTGGCGCGGTGAGCGGCCCTGGGTGCCGCGGCATGTGCCGCGCGAGAAGCCGCGTGGTTCGAGCATAGGTCAAAATCCGGTTTCAAGGTCGGTTGCGCGATGATCCTGCGTCCCCTCATCGTGAGGAGCCGCCGCAGGCGGCGTCTCGAAGGACGAAAATCACCGATCCAATGCGTGGTGAAGACGGTCAGTAGCGTCGGATCAAGCCAACCAGCCGCCCCTGCACCTTGACCCGGTCGGGGCCGAAGATGCGCGTCTCGTAGGTCTTGTTGGCCGGCTCGAGGGCGATCGAGGCGCCGCGCCGGCGGAGCCGCTTCAGGGTCGCCTCGATATTGTCGACCAGGGCGACGACGATGGCGCCGTTATCGGCAGTGTCGCAGCGCTGGATGACGACGGTATCGCCGTCGAGGATGCCGGCATCCTCCATGCTGTCACCGGCGACTTCGAGCGCGTAATGCTCGCCGCTGCCGAGCAGGCTGGCGGGGACGCCGACCGTGGTGTCCTGGTCGCGCAAGGCGGTGATCGGCGTGCCGGCGGCGATGCGGCCGTAGAGCGGCAGCTCGACCGCCTCGGCCTCGGCGGCGGTCGGCGCCCCGGGCAGCGCGGCCTTGAAATCGCCGCGGATCACGGTCGGCGAGAAGCGGCTGCGGCCGCCCAGCGTGTCGCCGCCGGGGTCGAGCGGGGCGGCGGGATCGCCAGCAGAACCAGGGGCGGGCGCGTCGCCGATCGACGTCTCCTCCGGCCGCTTCATGACTTCGAGGGCCCGTGCCCGGTGGGGCAGGCGGCGGATGAAGCCGCGCTCCTCCAGGCCGCTGATCAAGCGGTGGATGCCCGATTTCGACTTCAGACCGAGCGCTTCCTTCATTTCCTCGAAGGAGGGCGAGACACCGTCCTGGGCGAGGCGGCGGTTGATGAACATCAGCAGTTCATGTTGCTTCTTGGTGAGCATTGGTTCCCCCGGCAGAGACGGCATCGCAGTCAGGAACAAAACAAAAACGATATGGGATGTTCTAGTTTGGTTCGCCTCTCTCGTCAAGCCGGTTTTGCGGAGAATTATTTCGGCTTGTTTTTCAGATACTCGCGAGCCCGGCGGCGAAGGGCACGATCGGCACGCGCTCGCCGGGACGCGCCGCCGGGGCGAGGGGCGGGCGAACGACGAGGCAGTCGGCGCGGGCGAGCAAAGACAGCATCGAGCTATCCTGACGGTTGAAGGGCTCGACCTCGATCTCGCCATCGGCGGCAAGCCGCGTCCGCGCCCGCAAGTAATCCTGGCGCCGGTCATTGGCCGCGAGCGCCACGGCGAGGCGAGCGGTGCGCGGCGGCTCGGCAGCGCGCGCGATGCCGAGCATCGTCTCGATGCCGGGCTTGAGAAAGAGCAGGGCGCAGACCACGCACGACACCGGATTGCCGGGGAGGCCGAGCATCGGTGTGTCCTTAAGGCGGCCGACCATCAGCGGCTTGCCCGGCCGCATGGCGATCTTCCAGAAATCGAGCTCGAGCCCGTCCGCCGCCAGCGCGCTCTGCACGAGGTCGTGCTCGCCGACCGAAGCGCCGCCGGTGGTCACCAGCATGTCGGCCCCGGCTGCGCCCTCGGCGAGGCTGCGCAGGCTGTCGGGACGGTCGAGGGCGATGCCGAGCTGTTGCGGAATGCCGCCGCAGGCGGTGACCAGGGCGCCGAGCGCCAGCCCGTTCGAGCTGACGATCTGGTGCGGCCCGACCGGATCGCCGGGCATCACCACCTCGTCGCCGGTCGGCAGTATGGCGATGCGTGGCCGGCGGCGGACGCTGAGCCAGGGCCGGTTCATCGCCGCGGCAAGCCCGACATCGCGGGCGGTCAGCACGGTGCCGGCGGCGAGGCCGCGATCGCCGGCGCGAAAATCCAGCCCTTCGGGCCTGACATGGCGGCCGGACGGGGCGCCCTCGCGCACGATGACCCAGTCGCCGTCCTGCGCCGTGTCCTCCTGGATGACGATGCAATCGGCACCCGCCGGTACCGGCGCGCCGGTGAAGATGCGCACCGCTTCGCCTTCGCCGACCTTGCCGGTGAAGGCGCTGCCCGCCGGCGCAGTGCCGATCACGCGCAGCCGGGCCGGGACCGTCGCGACATCGGCGGCGCGCACCGCATAGCCGTCCATCGCCGAGACGGCGAAAGGCGGCTGCGTCCGCCGCGAGATTATGTCCTCGGCGAGGACCCGGCCGAGCCCCTCGCTGACCGCCACCTGCTCGGCGGCGAGCGGCTTGAGCGGCGCCAGGAAACGCCGGAGCGCTTCTTCCATCGATATCATCACTCTGCCTCGTAAGTACCGGACTTACCGCCAGATTTCTTCAGCAGGCGAATCGCTGTGATGGTCATGCCGCGATCGATCGCCTTGCACATGTCGTAGACCGTGAGGGCGGCGACGGCAACCGCGGTCAGCGCCTCCATCTCGACGCCGGTGCGGCCCGCCACTTTGCAGGTGGCGGTAATGTCGACGGCGTTGCGGTCGGGATCGCAGGCGAGGTCGACGGTGACGGCGGCGAGGGCAAGCGGATGACAGAGCGGGATGAGATCGGATGTCCGCTTGGCGCCCATGATGCCGGCGAGCCGCGCCACCGAGAGCACGTCGCCCTTCTTGAT
>DATAQP010000368.1:0-17273 GCA_036264595.1 Allostellaceae bacterium | reverse complement strand
GCAGGCGACCAAGGTAGCGGTGCGGGATGAGCCCACTAGTGCTTTGGTTTAGAGGAGGCTCAGGACCCATCCAATCCACGCTTCTTCGGTCCGTTCCGCTCCTCGCTCAGGCCCGCGCCGGGAACTGCCCCTGCGCCCGCTGCCGAACCGAGGTGTCACCGTCCCTACCGATCACGTCGCGGCACTCGTTTCGTCCTGCGGCGCCCGTTCGACAGCGCCGAACGGGACGGCGCTAGTATGTCGGCATGGCGCAGTACCGACTCTTCACCGCCGCCGACGCCGTAACGGTGGCGCAGGCGGCGCTATCACGTTCCGCTGGCCAGCCGGTCATCATCCGGCAGCTGGCGGATCTCAGCGGCGATCAACGCAGGAATCTCATTTTGCGCGCATCGGCTGTGCGGGCGGATGGGGCGGCTCGGCCGGTTATCATCAAGGCGACGCGGTCCGCCGGTTACGACCCGGCGGCGGCGGATGCCTTTGCAACATCGGGCTTCGTCAAGGAATGGGCGGCGGCGACGCTCCTCACCCGGCGCGGGGCGGGCGGCCACCCCGGCGCGCCGCTCCTGGTGGCAGACGCGCTGCAAGGGGTCCTGGTTTTCGCCGATCTCGGCGAGGCGCTGACCTCGCTGGTGCAGCCTCTGCGGCACGGCTCGGCGGACGATGCGGAGGCGGCGCTCACCGCCTATGCGACATCCCTGGCCCAGCTGCATGCCGCCACGATCGGCTGCCAGAGCGAGCATGAGGAAACGGTCCGCGCCGCCTTTCCGGCGACGCGTGTGCCGCCGCCCGGCGAGAATTGGATCGACCGCATTGCCCGCAAGGCGCCGTCGCTCCTGGGCGGAACACTGCCCGAGGACGAGGTGGCGCTCATCGCCGGGCGGCTACAGGCGCCGGGCCCCTTCCTGGCTCTGGTGCATCGCGATCCCTGCCCCGACAACGTGCTGCTGTCTTCCGACGGCACGGCGACCCTGATCGATTTCGAGTTTTCCGCGCCCGGCCATGCGCTCCTCGATCTCGCCTATCTGCGGATGGGGTTCCCGACCTGCTGGTGCGCCGGGCGCCTGCCGGACGCCGTCGCGGCGCGCGTCGAGCGCGCCTATCGCACCGCCCTGGCCGCGACGGTTCCTGCCGTGGCGGACGATGTCGCCTTTCGGCGGGAAAGCGCCCTCATCGGCATGGCCTGGCTGCTTGGAGGCCTCGTCTGGTTGCTCGAGGGGGCGCTGACGGAGGACAAGGATTGGGGCCTCTCCACTCACCGCAACCGCATCCTCCATTACCTCGCGGCGGCGACCAGGATGGCCATGGAGGCCAATATCCTCCCCGGCATTCGCGCGACCGCAACGGCGTGGCTGGATCGGCTGCGCGCCGACTGGCCGACGTCGACGCCGCTGGCTCCCTATCCAGCATTCGCCACGCCGGCAAAATAGGCGGTGGCGATGGAGGTCTCGCGATATGGCTGCTCACAGCGCGGCCAGCTCTTGCCGGCAGGCGTCCTCCAGAGCATCGAGCCGTTCCATCAGCGAGGGCCATAGCAAGTCGGCGCTGAAATCGTCGTAATCATGGCGCAGCACGCTGCCGAGCTGCCGCAGCTTGTGGAACTCAACGGCGGGATATTTCGCGTCGAGCCGGTCGCCGATCTTGCGTGCCGCCTCGGATATCCGCTCCAGGCAGCGCTCGACGGCGTCCTGAGTCTTCTCGTCGGCGAGGAAGCGTTCCGCGGTCATGCCGCCGAGATGGCGCCGGATGCGAGCGATATTGGCCAGCATGTCGCGCAGTCGCCGTCCGCCATCGCTAGAAGGCACGGATCTCGTCCCGCAGGGCCTCGGCGACGATCTCGGGCTTCAGCCGGTCGCGCCGCGCCACGTCGACCGGGTGGGCGACGATCCGCTGAATCTCCCCGACGATGCCGGCATAGTCGAAGAGATCGATCTTGCGGTCGGCATCGAGCTCGACAAGCAAATCGACGTCGCTGTCCGGTCGCGCGGTGCCGCGCGCCGTCGAGCCGAAGATCGATAGATGCTGCACCCCGACTCCGCGCAGCGCCTCCGCATTGGCCTGCAGTACCCGCATGATTTCGGCGAGGCGCCGGTCGGAACCGCTCGACGCGGCGCGATTGTCCGAACCGGCACCACGCAAGACGGCGCCGCCGGGGAGCAGATCGACGCCGGAATCGGCGAGCGCCGAGCGGATCGCCGCCAGATTGGCTGCGATCGGCTGACGAGCAGCGCGCTCGAAATCGGCGATCGTCAGCCGCGCCACGCCGGCGCGAGCCGCCAATTCCGCTTGGCTGAGGCCGAGCAGCGCACGTCCGGCACGGCACATCTCGGGCGTGAGGAAAAGGAGTCCGGTTCTCGTCATGAGACAAAATGTACTACCTCATATATTTGTCTACAAGGTGGGCAGTTTGAGGGAGCGTTTTTCGTGTCCGAAAAATCTTGACATATTTTCTGTTATGGATATTATTTGGACATGACAATCGCCGGCCGCCATCCTGTAACTGCCGTTTCGCTCTCGGGTGCCGCGCCTCGCGGCACCCGACCGCCTGGCCGGCGATTTCTCTTTTTAGGAGAGCAGTCGTGAGCGGGACACAACTGGGCGCCTGTTATTTTCCTGTTGTTTACAGGCGCCGACCCCGTCGCACTCCTGGATCAGCTGCGCGGCGCATGCTTGCTCAGCATGCGTTGCAGGGTGCGGCGGTGCATCTTGAGGCGGCGGGCGGTTTCCGAGACGTTGCGCTCGCATTGCTCGAAGACGCGCTGGATATGCTCCCAGCGCACCCGATCGGCCGACATCGGGTCGGCGGGCGGCGGCGGCAGCGCGGCGTCGCCGGCGAGCAAAGCGCGCTCGACCGCGTCGGCGTCGGCCGGCTTGGGCAGATAATCGACGGCGCCGGCCTTCACCGCGGCGACCGCGGTGGCGATATTGCCATAGCCGGTCAGCATGACGATGCGGGTGGCGGCCCTTCCCTGGCGCAGCGCGCTGACGACGTCGAGCCCGCTGCCGTCCGACAGGCGCAGATCGACGACGGCGAAGGCGGGCGGCCGCTCATGCGCGGCGGCGATGCCGCCGGCGACGCTGTCGGCGGTGTCGACGACGAAGCCGCGCTTCTCCATGGCGCGGGCGAGGCGCTGGCAGAACGGCGCGTCGTCGTCGACGATGAGCAGCCGGCGCTCCGCCTCGGGCAGGCCGCGCAGCGACACGGCGACCTCCTCCGTCTCGGGGCTTGCCGGGCCCTTCGGCGGGGGCGGGCTACGCGCGTCTGTCATGCCGAAACCTCTTGTTTTATGGGTTGGCCGTCGCCGGGTCGCCCGTCGCCCGCCTCGTGGTCCGCTGGTTTGGCATTGCCCGCCTCCCTCTCGGGCGCCTCCAGCACGGTGCGCGCCCAATGGACGACGACCTGCGCGCCGCCCTCGGGCAGATTGTCAAAATCGAGCCGCGCCCCGGTGCGCTCGAGCAGGGTCTGCGCGATGAAGATGCCGAGCCCCATATGTTGCGTTTCGGCGGTCGCCTCGCCATGACGGCCGGTCTGCTTGGCGAGACCGAGGCCGCGGTTCGAAAGATAAGGCTGACCGAGGCGCGGCAACAGATGGGGCGCGAAACCGGGTCCGTCATCGACGATCTCGACGGTTACCGCGTCGCGGTCCCAGGCGATGGTGGTGGTGACCTCGCGGCTGGCGAACTGGATGGCGTTCTGGATGATATTGCCGAGACCGTGCATGATTTCCGGGCGGCGCGCCACTTGCGGCTCCTCGCCGGTGCTGGTCGCCGTGGCGTAGATGACATGCACGCCGCTGGCGCGGTAGGGCGCGCCGGCCGCCTCGACCAGCGCCGAGATCGGCAGCCGGGTGAAGGGCGAGCTGCTTTCCGCCTCGGGGCGGTGCGAGAGCTCGGCGAGGATGGTGCGGCAGCGCTCGCTCTGGCTCAGCAGCAGCGCCGCATCCTCGGCATAGGGGCTGTCGGCCGGGAGCTCGCGGACCAGCTCCTTGGCGATGACGGCGATGGTGCCGAGCGGGCTGCCGAGTTCGTGGGCGGCGGCGGCGGCGAGGGCGCCGACCGCCGAGATGCGCTGCTCGCGGGCGAGGGCGAGCTGGGTCGCGGCGAAGGCGTCGCGAATGCGCCGCGCCTCGCCGGCGACGCTCCAGGCATAGGCGGAGATGAAGATCGTCGAGAGGGCGAGGGCGGTCCAGATGCCGAAGACGTAGATCGGCGGCAAAGCGGGCGCGGCGCCCTGCCAGGGCAGCGGCCAGTGGGCGGTCGCCAGGACTGTGAGGGCGATGATGGCGAGGGCGCAGAGGAAGATGACGCTGCGCCGCGACAGGATGGTCGCCGCCACCGTTACCGGCGCGATCATCAAGATGGCGAAGGGGTTCTCCAGCCCGCCCGTCAGATAGAGCAGCAGGCCGAGCTGCAGCACGTCATAGGCGAGGGTAAAGGTGGCGTCGCGCTCGCTCAGCCGCTGCTGCGGCCGGCGCAGCACGACTTGGCCGAGATTGATCAGCGCCGAGGCGGCGACGACGGCGAGCGCCGGCACGATCGGCAGGTCGAAGCCGAGCCCGAAATGGACGACGAGCAGGGCGGCGGCCTGGCCGACGACGGCGACCCAGCGCATCGAGATGAGGCGGCGCAGGCTGACGCCGGCGGCGCCGCCCTCCTCGTCGTGCGGGACGCCGGGATAGGCGAGAAAGGGCGTCATGGTGGAGCAAATGTAGCACCGGCGCGGCTTGTTCACATTGCCGTAATCTCCCTCTTCCGTAGCAGGATGAAATCCCTCTCCCCTTGCTCTCGGCGTGGCTTCGCCACGCCTGCCGCGACAGCAGGGACCTTTGGTCCCCGCGAGAGCGGGAGAGGGAGGGGCCCGCGTAGCGGGAGGGTGAGGGGGCTGGAGGCCAAGGTCCCGCAAGGGGAGAGGGATTGGTTCTGGCTGGTCGGCCGTGCTCCCTTGCGCCATATTCCGCCCGTGCCCGCCCTGCCAGAAACCATCCCAGCCATCGCCGTCGAGGGCCTGACCAAGCGCTTCAAGGATGTCGTCGCCGTCGACGCCATCGGCTTCGCTGTACCGCGCGGCGTCACCGCCGCCCTGCTCGGCGGCAACGGCGCCGGCAAGACGACGACCTTGTCGATGCTGCTCGGGCTGCTGCTGCCCGATGCCGGTATCATCAACATCCTCGGCGAGGACATGCGGCGGCACCGCTTCCGCGTGCTGCCGCGGATGAATTTTTCCTCGCCCTATGTCGACCTGCCGCGCCGCCTGACGGTGCGCCAGAACCTCGTCATTTATGCCAGGCTCTACGGGCTGAAGAACCGCGCTGCGCGCATTGCCGTGCTGGCCGAGGAACTCAGGATCGCCGCCTTTCTCGACCGCAAGACGGGCGATCTCTCGGCCGGGCAGAAGACCCGCGTCGTGCTCGCCAAGGCGCTGCTCAACGAGCCCGAGCTGCTTCTCCTCGACGAGCCGACCGCCTCGCTAGATCCCGATAGCGGCGATTGGGTGCGCTCCTATCTCGAGACCTACCGGGCGCGCACCAACGCCACCATCCTGCTCGCCTCGCACAATATGGGCGAGGTCGAGCGGCTGTGCTCCGACGTCATGATGATGCGGCAGGGGCGCATCGTCGATCGCGGCTCGCCGGCCGCGCTGATCGAGCGCTACGGCCGCGCCGATCTCGAGGAGGTCTTCCTCGACATCGCGCGCGGCACATCGCGCGGCGACGCGCTGGTCGGTACGCCATGACGCCGCCGGCGGAGACCAGCGGCTGGCACCTGGTGCACGACATCGGCGGCGGCTTCTCGCCCGGCCGCGTCTACGCCATGCTGCTGCGCTATCTCTATCTTTTGCGCTCGTCCTGGCCGCGTGCCCTCGAGCTCATCTACTGGCCGACCATCCAGATGGTGCTCTGGGGCTTCATGAGCCAGTTCCTCATGACCAACTCGACCTGGGTGGCGCGCGCCTTCGGCGTGCTGATCGCCGCCGTGCTGCTATGGGACGTCCTCTTCCGCGGCCAGCTCGGCTTCTCGATGTCCTTCCTCGAGGAGATCTGGGCGCGCAATCTCGGCCATCTCTTCGTCAGCCCGCTGCGCCCCTATGAATGGATCTTGTCGCTGATCGCCATGAGCTTCGTGCGCGTGCTGATCGGCGTCGTGCCGGCGACGCTGCTGGCGATACCGCTCTACCACTACTCGATCTTTACACTCGGCCTGCCGCTGATTGCCTTCTTCGTCAATCTCCTGGTCATGGGCTGGGCGCTCGGGCTGATGATCTGCGCCCTCATCCTGCGCCACGGCCAGGGCGCCGAGAGCGTCGCCTGGCTCGCCATCTTTGTCCTCGCCCCGATCAGCGCCGTCTATTACCCGGTGACGGTGCTGCCGACGGCACTGCAATACGCCGCCCTGGCGCTGCCCTCGGCGCATGTCTTCGAGGGCATGCGCGCCGTCATGTTCGAGCATGTCTTCCGCTGGGGCGATTTCCTCGCCGCGCTCGGCCTCGATCTCGTCTATCTCGCGCTCGGCGGCGCCGCCTTCCTCTATGCGTTTCGCGGCGCCCGCCGGCGCGGCGCGCTGCTTCAGGTCGGCGAATGATCGGATTTCGTGCTGACGCCCGCTTCGGCGAAGGTCGCCATGCCGATATGGCAGGCGACCGCCGCCTTGACGAGGGCAATCGCCAGGGTCGCCCCCGAGCCCTCGCCGAGCCGCATGCCGAGATCGAGCAGCGGCTCCTTGTCGATCTGGGCGAGGAGGTGGCTGTGGCCGGGCTCGGTCGAGCGATGGGCGACGATGCAATGATCGAGGGCGTGCGGATCGGCGGCGAAGAGCACCGCGGCGGCAGCCGTGCAGGCGAAGCCGTCGAGCACCACCGGCACGCGGGCCAGACGCGCCGCCATGATGGCGCCGGCAATCGCGGCGAATTCGAGCCCGCCGAGCCGGCGCAGGACGTCGAAGGGATCCGTCATGGCCGGCCGGTGCAGCGCCAGCGCCGCCTCGACGATGGCGATCTTATGCTGCAGGGCAGAGCCGGCGACGCCGGTTCCCGGCCCGACCCAGTCGGCGGCGCTGCCGCCGAAGAGGCCGCCGCAGAGGGAAGCGGCTGCCGTGGTGTTGGCGATGCCCATCTCGCCGAGCGCCAAGAGGTCGATGCCAGGCTCGACCACCATCATGCCGTAGGCCATCGCCCGGGCGCATTCCGCCTCGTCCATCGCCGGCGCCGCGGTGAAATCCTGCGTTGGCATCTCGAGCGCCATCTCGTAGACGCGCAGATCGGCATCGACGCTCTTGCAGAGCTGATTGACCGCGGCGCCGCCGGCGACGAAATTCGCCACCATCTGCGCCGTCACCGCGGCGGGATAGGCGGAGACGCCGCGCGCGGCGACGCCGTGATTGGCGGCGAAGACGGCGGTGCGCGGGCGGCGCAGCACCGGCGGATGCTTGCCCTGCCAGGTGGCGAACCAGGCAGCGATGTCCTCGAGCCGCCCGAGCGCGCCGGCCGGCTTGGTGAGCTGCGCCTCGCGCAGCGCCGCCGCGGTGCCTGCTTCGAGGTCCGGCCCGGGCAGCTGGCGCAGCAGCGCGCGCATCTCGTCAAGCGTATCGGGGGGAAGCGGGGCGGCAGGGGCGTCGGGCGGCATGTCGATGGTCCGATCGGATCCGGGGGCGATGCGGCGCACTCTCGACGAAGGCGGCGGCCGCGCCAAGCGGAAATCGCAATCCCGCTCGCCTCCGAGGGGGTGGAGGCTGCCGGCTTGTTTCGCTAAGCTGCGGCGATGGAATTCGACGCCGAGGCCTGGAAGCTCGAGACCCGCCACGCGCTTGCCGGGTGGCGGGACGATCTCGTCGCCGCCGCGAGCTTTCTGACGCGTCTGCCGCTCGCCGGGCTCGCCGCGCCGCAATCGCCGATGCCGGCCCGGCCCTTGGCCAGCGTGATGCGCGCCTTTCCGCTGGTCGGCATCCTCGTCGGCGTGGCCGGCTGGGCGGTTTTCGCGCTGGCCGATGCGTTCGCGTTGCCGGCGATGATCTGCGCCCTCCTGGCGGTGGCGACGACGGTCGCCGTCACCGGGGCGCTGCACGAGGACGGGCTTGCCGATACGGCGGACGGGTTCGGCGGCGGCGCCGAACGGACGCGCAAGCTGGCGATCATGCGCGACAGCCGCAGCGGCGCCTATGGCGTCCTCGCCCTCGTCTTCAGCGTCGCCCTGCGTGCCGCTGCGCTCGCGGCGCTGCCGCCGTCAAGGGCCGGTCTGGCGCTGGTCGCCGCGCATACCGTGTCGCACGCCGGAATACCGCTGGTCATGCGCTGGCTGGAGCCCGCGCGCGATGACGGGCTGGGGGCAGGGGCCGGGCAGCCCGACGATGCCGCCATCCTCTGGTGCTTGGCGATCGCCCTCGTCGTTGCCCTGCTCTGTCTGGGGGGTGGACCGGGCCTCGCCGGCCTCGTCGTCGCCGCGGGCGCGGTCGCCGCGCTCGCTGCGCTTGCCCGGCGCCAGATCGGCGGCTACACCGGCGACGTGCTGGGCGCCGCCCAGCAGATCGGAGAGATCGCCATGTTGCTAACCGCCACCGCCATATGAGCACGACCAATTGGTGGTGGATTCGCCACGCTCCGGTCACTGTCAACGATGGCGCCGTCTACGGTCAGACCGACCTGCCGTGCGATTGCGGCAATGCGGCGGTCTTCGCCGGGCTCGCAGCGCGCCTGCCGCGCGATGCCGTGTGGATCACCAGCGCGCTGCAGCGTACCCATCAGACGGCGGCGGCGATCGTGCGCGCTGGCCTGCCCGGTCCCGCGGCGTTCCCCGGCGCTGACGTCGTCGTCGAGCGCGCGCTCAACGAGCAGAGCTTCGGCGAGTGGCACGGCAAGAAATACAGCGACCTGCCGGCACTGCTCGGCGAGGCCTATCATCGCTTCTGGCTTGCCCCGGTGAGCATGGCGCCGGCCGGCGGCGAAAGCTTCCTCGACTTGCTCGAGCGGGTGCGCGGCGCGATCCGCCGGCTTGAGGAGACATATGCCGGGCGCAACATCATCGCCGTCACCCATGGCGGCACGATACGCTGCGCGATCGCCGAGGCGCTCGATCTTGCCCCGGAGGTCGCGCTCGCCTTCACCATCGACAATTGCTCGATCACCCATATCGAGCGTCACCGCGGCACCGGCCACGGTCATCCGTGGCGCGTCGCCGCGGTCAATCAGTCGCCGATCTGAGCGCGGCCTTGAGCGGCCGCGCCCGGATCGCAGGCTACTTGGTGAGCTGCCAGATGCCCTGGCGGTCGAAGCGGATCTTGACGGGATGGTTCTCCATCGTCGCCGTGCCGGTCCAGACCTCGCCGTTGATCGCCAGGTCCGTCGGGTTCGAATAGCCCGCATTGACCAGGATCTGCCTCATCTCGCCCATCGACGGGGCCGTCTTGTAGTACGGTACCTTGTAATAATCCGAGTAGTAGGTCGGTTTGGGGGTAGTCGTCGTGACGACGGTGGTGGTCGTCGTCTGCGCCAGGGCGAGCGAGGTGCCACCGAGCAACACGGAAGCCGCAACCAACGTAAGTACTGAGCGACGCATATTCCTTCTCCTTCTCGTGCTTGTTCCAGGGCTTGCGTTGAAAACGGCACCGTCCGGGCTCCAGGAGGCGGCGCCTCAGGAGTGTGCCTACGGTAATCTCATGCGAAAACGGTGGCTGATGCGACATTGTTCCACTGATGCGCGAAATCGTGCCGACCCTGCCGATAGCCGGACAGTCCTGGTCAGGCAGCACACCCCATGCTAACGTCGGCGGGCGTGATGAGACAGGGAAGTCCGGTGTGATACCGGCGCTGCCCCCGCAACTGTAAGCGGCGAGACCGCGGCATGCGCCACTGGCCGGTGCTTTATCGGCTGGGAAGGCGCCGCGGTCGACGACCCCGAGCCAGGAGACCTCCTCATTCCGCGGCCCATCGACCTTCCTCGGGCGGAGGATGGAGAGCGTTTTGACAGAACCTACCGCGGCACACGTGCCGCTTCGCTATGCGCATCCCCTTCCGCACCTCACGCTGGTGCTCGGCGGGGCGCGCTCAGGCAAGAGCCGCTATGCCGAAGCGCTGATCGAGGGCGCCGCCGGTGATGCCGTCTATCTGGCGACCGCCGAGCCAGGCGATAGCGAGATGGTCGAGCGCATCCGGCATCACCGCGCCCGCCGCGCCGCGCAAAGCCCGACGCGCTGGCGGACGGTCGAAGAGCCGCTGGCGCTCGCGTCAAGCCTTGCCGAGATGGCGCGGCCCGACCGCCCGATTCTCGTCGATTGCCTGACGCTGTGGCTGTCGAATCTGCTCCTCGCCGGCCGCGATGTCGCGGCGGAAACCGCCGGGCTCCTTGTCGCCCTCCCGGGGCTGGCGGGTCCGGTTGTTCTCGTCGCCAACGAGGTCGGGCTCGGCATCGTGCCAGACAATGCGCTGGCGCGCGAGTTCCGCGACCGTGCGGGGATATTGAATCAGGCCGTCGCGGCCGCTGCCGATCACGTCGTCCTTGTCGCGGCAGGCCTGCCGCTCGTCCTCAAAGAGCCCGGACACTAGGAACTCATGCGAAAGATCCCAGCCACCATCATCACCGGCTTCCTCGGCGCCGGCAAGACCAGCTTGATCCGGCATCTCATCGCGCATGCCGAGGGGCGGCGCCTTGCCTTCGTCATCAATGAATTCGGCGAGCTGGGCATCGACCGCGAGCTGCTCCTCGGCTGCAGCATCGAGGGCTGCCGCGCGGAAGATGTGGTGGAACTCGCCAATGGCTGCATCTGCTGTACCGTCGCCGATGATTTCCTGCCGACCTTGCAAGGTTTGCTCGACCGCGTGGAGCCACCTGACCACATCATCATCGAGACCTCGGGCCTCGCGCTGCCCCAGCCGCTCGTCCAGGCCTTCAACTGGCCCGAGGTCAAGAGTCGCGTATCAGTCGACGGTGTTGTCGTTGTCGTCGATGCGGCAGCCCTGGCCGCCGGTCGCTTCGCCGATGACCCGGCAGCCCTCGCGGCGCAGCGTGCTGCCGATCCGGCACTCGACCACGACAACCCGCTCGAGGAGGTTTTTTCCGACCAGCTCGCCTGCGCCGATCTCGTGCTCCTCAACAAGAGCGATCTGCTCGAACCGGACCTGCGCGCGGTGACGCGCGCGGCGCTCGCGACGCGGCTGCGCCCGCCGGTCAAGCTGGTCGAGGCGGCACATGGCGCGTTGCCCCCAGCGCTGCTGCTCGGCCTCGCCGCGGCGGCCGAGGATGATCTGGCGAACCGCCCGTCGCATCATCCGCTCGGCGAAGCGCACGATCATGACGATTTCGAGAGCTTCGTCGTCGAGCGCGGCCCGGTCGCCGATACCGCCGCTTTCCTCGCCCGGATCGGTGCCGCCATCGCGGCGCACGACATATTGCGCCTCAAGGGCTTTCTTGCCGTCCCCGGCAAGGAGCTGCGTCAGGTCGTCCAGGGCGTCGGCGGGCGCCTCCAGCATTATTTCGATCGGCCCTGGGGCGCCGACGAGGCGCGCTCCAGCCGTCTCGTCGTCATCGGCCGCAGGGGCCTCGATCAGGCGGCGATCGCCACGGCACTGCAAGGCTGATGCATCTCCTCGCCGCCCAAGCCGGGACGATCACCGACGGCACGGAAGCCATCGATCTTGCCCAAAGCCCGGCGGAGATCGTCATTCTGTCGGCGGCGGATAGCGAGATCGCCTGCCTGGCAGCGGCGCAGCGCCGCCTGGTCGAGGCGATGCCGGGCTGGCCCACGCTGCGCCTTGCCAATCTGGCGCGGCTCGGCCACAACTATTCGGTCGATCTCTATGCCGAGCGGGTGGTCGCCAAGGCGCGGCTGGTCGTTGCCCGCATCCTCGGCGGGCGCGGTTACTGGAGCTATGGCGTCGACCGGCTGGCGGCGCTTTGCCGCGAGCGCGACATCGGGCTCGTCCTCCTGCCGGGTGACGAGCGGCCTGATCCCGAGCTGAGCTCGTCGAGCACCGTGCCGCAAGAGGCGGTGCAGCGTCTGTGGCGCTATCTCGTCGAGGGCGGTATCGGCAATGCCGAGCACGGCCTACGCTACGCCGCTGCGCTGATCGGACGCGGTGACACGGCGTGGCGCGAGCCGGCCCCGCTGCTGCGCGCCGGTCTCTATTGGCGTGGTCAGGCACTGCCTGATCTCGCCGCGATCCGCGCGGCATGGCGTGCCGACGCGCCAGTCGCTGCTCTCGTCTTCTACCGGGCGCTGGTCCAGTCGGGCAACACGGCGCCGATCGACGCGCTAGTCGCCGCGCTTGCGGCGCGCGGTCTCAACCCGCTGCCCCTCTTCGTGCAAAGCCTGAAGGATCCGCAAGCCGCCGCCATCGTGGCCGACATTCTCGCCGCGGCGCCGCCCGGTATCGTTCTCAACGCGAGCGGCTTCGCCGTGTCGTCGCCCGGGGCCGTCCGCAGCGCGACACCCTTCGACGCCTTCGACTGTCCGGTTCTGCAGATCGTCTTTTCCGGTGGCAGCGCGGAAGCCTGGCGTACCGGCGCGCGTGGCCTTGGCGCCAGCGACATCGTCATGAACGTCGCGTTGCCCGAGGTCGATGGCCGCATCATCACCCGCGCGCTCTCGTTCAAGGATGGCGCGGCACGCGACCCGCTCACCGAGGCCGATCTTGTCGCCTACCGGCCGGTCGCGGACCGCGTCGCCTTCGTTGCCGATCTCGCACGCAACTGGCTGCGCCTGCGTGGCAAGAGCGCCGATGAGCGTCGCATTGCCATCATCCTCGCCAACTATCCCAATCGCGACGGCCGCATCGGCAACGGCGTCGGCCTCGACACGCCGGCGGCCACAATCGAGGTTCTCCGCGCGATGGTCTCGGCGGGCTACGACGTCGCCGGCATCCCGACCGATGGCGGCACGCTGATCGGTCGTCTCCTCGCCGGCCCGACCAACGCCGATCCCGCCCGGGTAGTCGAGGAGAGCCTGCCGCGCAGCGATTACGCCGCTTTCTTCGCGACGCTGCCGCGTGCCGTGCAGGATGCGGTGAACGCGCGCTGGGGCGCACCGGAGCGCGACCCGTTCTTCCGCGAGAGCCGCCTCGACTGCGGCAGCTTCGCCATTCCGGCCTTCCGTCTCGGCAAAGTCGCGATCGGCCTGCAGCCGGCGCGCGGCTACAACATCGATCCGGTGGCGAGCTATCACGCACCCGACCTGGTGCCGCCGCACGGCTATCTTGCCTTCTATGCCTGGCTGGCCGACGGCTTCCGCGCCGACGCAGTCATCCATATGGGCAAGCACGGCAATCTCGAATGGCTGCCCGGCAAGGCCGTGGCGCTGTCGGCGGAATGCTTTCCCGAGGCCGCGCTCGGTCCGCTGCCGCATCTCTATCCCTTCATCGTCAACGATCCCGGCGAGGGCACGCAAGCCAAGCGCCGCGCGCAGGCCGTCATCATCGATCATCTGACGCCGCCGCTGACACGCGCGGAAAGCTATGGCCGTGTCGCCGAGCTCGAGCGGCTGGTCGATGAATATTACGAAGCGTCGGGGAGCGACCGGCGTCGGCTGAAGCCGCTGACAGAACAGATTGTCGAGCTCATCCGCGCCACCGGGCTCGATCGCGATTGCGGCATCGCCGTCGGCGAGGCGACGGATCAGGCGCTCGGCAAGCTCGACGGTTATCTCTGCGAGCTGAAGGAGATGCAGATCCGCGACGGGTTGCATGTCTTCGGCCGTGCACCGGAAGGCGACCAGCTTACCGACCTTCTGGTCGCGCTCGTTCGCCTGCCGCGCGGCGCCGCGCCGGAGCAGGCGTCGCTGATCCGCGCTCTGTCGAGCGATCTGGGATTGGGATTCAATCCGCTCGATTGCGATCTTGCCGCGACGTGGACGGGGCCGCGGCCTGCGCCACTTTCGTCGAGCGCCGCGTGGCGGACCGCCGGCGATACGGTCGAGCGCCTCGAGGCATTGGCGAGAAGGCTGGTCGGTGAAACCGCGCTCGCGGCAGAGGCAGAAGAGAGCGAACCGGTTTGGCGCCACACCCGACCCGTCCTCGACTGGATCTCGCGCGAGCTTCGCCCGCTCGTTGCGTCATGCGGCCGCGCCGAGATCGCGGGCATTCTCGCTGGGCTCGCCGGCCGCTTCATCGCGCCGGGCCCCTCCGGCGCACCGAGCCGCGGGCGGCCCGAGGTGCTGCCGACCGGGCGGAATTTCTACTCCGTCGACAGCCGCGCCGTACCGACGGCGGCGGCTTGGCAGCTCGGCTGGAAGTCGGCACAGACTCTCGTCGAGCTGCATGCCCAGGAGCATGGCGTCTATCCCCGCCGTTTGGCGCTCTCGGCCTGGGGCACGTCCTGCATGCGCACCGGCGGTGACGACGTCGCTCAGGCGCTGGCGCTGATGGGGGTGCGGCCGCAATGGGAGGTCAAGACCGGGCGAGTCATCGGCTTCGAGATCCTGCCCGCCGGCTTGCTCGACCGGCCGCGCGTCGACGTCACCTTGCGGGTCTCCGGCTTCTTCCGCGACGCCTTCGCCAATCTCATCGATCTCGTCGATTCGGCGGCGCGCGCAGTGGCCGCGCTCGACGAGCCGGAGGACGTCAATCCGCTCGCCGCGCGCGTGGCTGCCGACCGCGTTGCGCTGGAGCGTACCGGTGTATCGCCCGAAGCAGCGTCACGGCGCGCCGGCCACCGCGTCTTCGGCTCCAAGCCAGGGGCCTATGGCGCCGGGCTGCAAGCGCTCATCGACGAGGGCGGCTGGCAGGGAGACGCGGACCTCGCCGAAGCCTATCTCGCCTGGGGCAGCTACGCCTATGGCGCCGGCGCCGAGGGCGCTGCCGAGGGCGAGCTCTTTCGCGCCCGTCTCGCCGCTGCTGAAGCGGTCGTCCACAATCAGGATAATCGCGAGCACGACATCCTCGACAGCGACGACTACTACCAGTTCGAGGGCGGTCTTGCCGTCGCCATCCGGCAGCTCTCCGGCCGGCAGCCGGTGATCTGGCACGCCGATCACTCGCGCCCGGAGACGCCGCGCATCCGCACGCTCGCGGACGAGATCGGTCGCGTCGTGCGTGCCCGCGCGGTCAACCCGAAATGGCTCGCCGGGGTGATGCGTCATGGCTACAAGGGCGCCTGCGAGATCGCCGCGACCGTGGACTATCTCTTCGCCTTCGCCGCCACTGCGCGCGCGGTGAAGGACCATCATTTCGACCTCGTCTATGACGCCTATATCGGCGACGACACGGTGCGCGGCTTCGTCGCGGCGCACAATCCAGACGCGCTCGCCGAGATGAGCCGCCGGCTGGCCGAGGCGATCGAGCGCGGTCTGTGGCGGCCGCGCCTCAACAGCGCCGTCGGCCGCCTCGCCGAGCTATCGACGAAGGGCGCAGCATGAGCGACACGCAGCCGGAAAGCGAAGACGAGATCAATCGCCGCCACAACGAGAAGAAGGCGAAGCAGCATGCGGCGCGCGCCAAGATCCTTGCCACCAAGACCGAGGAGCGCGGCCTTCTCATCGTCCATACCGGCACCGGCAAGGGCAAATCGACCGCTGCCTTCGGCATGGTGATGCGCTGCATCGGCCATGGCATGCGCGTCGGCATCGTCCAGTTCGTCAAGGGTGTCTGGGGCACCGGCGAGCGTGTCGTTCTCGACCGCTTCCCCGATCTCGTCACCTGCCGCGCCATGGGCGAGGGTTTCACCTGGGAGACGCGCGATCGCGCCCGCGACATTGCGGCGGCGCAGGCCGCCTGGGAGATGGCCAAGGCGATGATCGCCGATCCGAGCTACAGCCTGGTGCTGCTCGACGAGCTCAACATCGTGCTGCGTTATGACTACCTGCCGCTCGCCGCGGTGATCGAGACGCTGAGGAGCAAGCGGCGCGATCTCCATGTCGTCGTCACCGGGCGCAACGCCAAGCCCGAGCTCATCGAGATCGCCGATCTGGTGACCGAGATGACACTGGTCAAGCATCCCTTCCGCGGTGGCGTCAAGGCGCAGAAGGGGATCGAGTTCTGATGCGAAACCCGCGTCGTACGGCGGCGTTGATGCTGCAGGGCACCGGGTCGGATGTCGGGAAGTCGCTGCTCGTCGCCGGCCTGGCGCGCGCCCTGACCCTTCGGGGCCACGCCGTGCGCCCCTTCAAGCCGCAGAACATGTCGAACAACGCAGCGGTGACCGCGGATGGCGGCGAGATCGGCCGGGCCCAGGCGCTGCAGGCGCGCGCCTGCAGCGTCGCGCCGAGCCGCGACATGAACCCGGTGCTGCTCAAGCCGCAATCGGAAATCGGCGCCCAGGTGGTGGTGCAAGGACGGGTGCTGCGCGCGGCGACGGCGCGCGACTATCACGCGCTGAAGGCGGAGCTGCTGCCTGCTGTACTCGACAGCTTCGCGCGCATCTGCGGCGAGGCCGATATCGTGCTGATCGAGGGCGCTGGTAGCGCCGCCGAAATCAATCTGCGGCAAGCCGACATAGCCAATATGGGCTTCGCCGAGGCGGCTGACGTGCCGGTCGTTCTCGTCGGCGACATCGATCGCGGCGGCGTCATCGCGTCGCTGGTCGGTACTCACGCGCTCCTCGCGGCGGACGAGCGGGCGCGGCTCAAGGGCTACCTAATCAACAAGTTCCGCGGCGATCCGTCGCTCTTCGACGGGGCGCTGGCAACCATCCGTCAGCGCACCGGCCTCGTCTGCCATGGCATCGTGCCGTTCTTTGCCGGCGCGCGCGACCTGCCGGCCGAGGACGGGATGGCGCTCGACGATTATGCCGCGAGGCGCCACGGCGGTCGGCTGCGCATCGTCGTGCCGCGCTTGCCACGCATCGCCAATTTCGACGATCTCGATCCGCTTGCTGCCGAGCCGGATGTGGTGCTCGACATCGTCGAGCGGGGGCGGCCGTTGCCCGTCGATGCCGATCTCGTGCTGTTGCCGGGATCGAAAGCCACGCTTGCCGATCTCGCGGCGTTGCGCGCAGAAGGCTGGGACATCGATATTCTCGCGCATGCCCGGCGCGGCGGGCGCGTCCTCGGCCTTTGCGCCGGTTTTCAGATGCTCGGCCGCCGCGTCGCCGACCCCACGGGGATCGAGGGGCCGGCCGACGCGGCCGCGGGGCTTGGCCTGCTCGAGGTCGAAACCGTCCTCGGGACAAAGAAGGCTCTCCGCGAGGTCGAAGCGACCGATCTCGCGACCGGGCAGAAGGTGCGCGGCTACGAGATGCATGTCGGCACGACGACGGGGCCGGGCATGGCGCGCCCGATGTTGAGGCTGGGCGATGGCGGCGCCGGCGCGGTGTCGGCCGATGGGCGGGTCGCCGGCTGCTACCTGCACGGGCTCTTCGCCG
>DATAQP010000337.1:0-1939 GCA_036264595.1 Allostellaceae bacterium | reverse complement strand
ACTCGCTGAAATGTCTTCGCCGCCGCGGGCTGATGGCGTCCTTCGGCGAAGCCTCGGGCGATCCCGATCCCATGCCCCCGCGCCGGCTGGGCGCGCTCGGCTCGATCTACCTCACCCATCCCAGCGTCTCGAACTACACCGCCACCCGCGCCGAACTGCTGGCCGCGGCCCACGACCTGTTCGCGATGGTCGGCAGCGGCAAGATCAAGATCGAGATCAGCCGAACCTATCCCTTGAAAGACGCGCCGCGCGCCCACGCCGACATCGAATCGCGTCAAACCACCGGGTCGATTGTCCTGGTGGTGTGACCCGGTTAGACGCGCAAACGAGCAGACTGTCGCGCTCTTGGGCTCAATGCCCGGTCGCCATCGCCGCTAATTTTGCCGGCTCTGCCGGAGCGTCATTGCCGCGCCAGACCACGTGCATGTCCGGCCGCAGCAGCAGGAGATCATGTTCGTAGACGTCGCGCGGACGCTCGTCGGCGATGTCGAGAACCTGCAACGTCGCGCCGGTGGCGGCGAACTCCCGTCGCAACGCGCTCGTATCGGCTTTCGTCCCGCCTAAACGCAGCAGCGTGTAGCCATGACCGTAACCGATGCGATCCTGCATCGCGCTACCGTCGTCGAGCCACACATGCGGCAGCCGCGCTCCCGGCCATGTGGTCGGAACATACGTCATGAAATCGTGCTTGGGCCCCTCGCCCGGCTCCGCGGCGATCAGCGGCGAGCCGGCATAGCGATAGCCGAGTTCGGCGCCGATCATTTCCGTCGCCTTGTGCTGCTCGACGTCGGCGACGCGCGCGAGCGCTTGGCGCAGCGCCTCGCCAGCGGCCGTCGGCTGGCGAATTTCCGGCCGATAGAGCGCGCGCCACCTCCGCCGCCCCTGCGTCGCAAAGCCCGACGCCGCCACGTTGCGCGCTCCCACCTGCCGGCGCTCGATCTCGTAGGCGGCGAGCAGATTGGGCCCGCCCCATCCCGCGAGCGTCGCCGCAAGCTTCCACGACAGATCGATGGCATCACCGACGCCGGTATTCATCCCGAGCCCGCCGGTTGGAATGACGAGGTGCACGGCGTCCCCCGCGAGAAAAACCCGGCCCTCGCCGTAGCGGTCGGCGAGCAGCAAATTCATCCTCCACTGCCCGACGTAGAGCATCTCGTATTTGACCGGCATGGCGACGACGCGCTCGAACATGCCGGCCATCTCCGAATCCGTCTCGACGACGGAGTGCAGGGTGAAATGCCGGGTCGAGTCTTGGACGATCAGGAAGCTACCTTCGGCGTCGGCGACGTGATAATGCCGCCCCTTGCCGATCGAGATGCGCTCGTAAAGGTCCTCGCAATAATAGAGCGCCTGCCGCAGCTGCTGGATGTTGGCCTCGCCGCTGAGGTCGATGCCGAGTTGCCGGCGCACCAGGCTGCCGCCGCCGTCGCAGCCGACCATATAGGCGGCGCGCAGCGTGGACAAAGCGCCGTTGCTGCCCTTGACCTGCGCTGTGACCGAGCTCTCATCCTGCTCGAAAGACACGAGCTCGCACCCGTAGCGCACAGTGACGCTCGGCAACGTCTCCGCGATCGATTTCAGCAGCGGCTCGAGCGTGTATTGCGAGATGAGCTGATAGGGCTCGAGCGGCTGGTTGCCGTCCTCGGATTTTGCGATCTGCGCCCTTGCCTCCGCCACGGACGGATGCACGTGATGCACTAGGGCCGGCTCCGCCAGCGACAACACGACGAAGATGTCCATCGGGCAATGCGCGGGCAGCCCGGCGGCGCGAACCTCCTCCACGATGCCCATGCGCCGGTAGATCTCCATGGTGCGCGCGTTGCAGCGCTCCATCTTCGGCAGGAATTCCGGCTCGGCCTTTTGCTCGATGAGCGTGCAACGCACGCCGCGACGCCCGAGGTCCACGGCCAAAGTCAGACCGACGGGACCGCCGCCGACA
>DATAQP010000318.1:0-7769 GCA_036264595.1 Allostellaceae bacterium | reverse complement strand
CACTTCGCGGGGCGAGGCCGATTTTGCGAACAAGTTGCTGTCGGCGATGCGCTTCCAATTCGGCGGCCATGTCGAGAAAAAGACGAGAGGCGATTGAGATCGATGGCCGAGCCCGCCCCCGCCCCCGACCAACGTGCCCCTAGGCTGGCCGATCCCTGTGTCCTGACGATCTTCGGCGGTGCCGGCGACCTGACTAAGCGTCTGCTGATGCCGGCGCTGTGCAACCTGCGCGAGGCCGGGCTGCTGGCTGAGCAGTTCGCCGTGCTTGGCATTGCCCGCACGGCGATGGACACGGCGGCGTATCGCCGGATGCTCGACGAAAGCATTGGCGAGTTCGCCAATGCCGCGATCGCGCCGGAGACAAGGCGGTGGTTGATCGAGCGCAGCCACTATTTGCAAGGCTCGTTCGACGACCCGTCGACGTATGAGGCCCTGCGCAGCGTGCTCGACGAATTCGCTGCCACCCACGGCACGCGCAATGCCATCTTCTATCTCGCGACGCCACCTGACGCATTCGCGCCGATCGTGCGCCGCCTCGGCAAGGCCGGGCTGGTCGAGGAGAGCGAGGGCGTCTGGCGCCGTGTCATCATCGAGAAGCCCTTCGGTCACGCTCTCCCCTCGGCCCGGGCGCTGAACAGGAAGATCCGGCGCGTGCTGCGCGAGGATCAGATCTATCGCATCGACCACTATCTCGGCAAGGAGACGGTCCAGAACATACTGGCCTTCCGCTTCGGCAACGGCATCTTCGAGCCGTTATGGAGCCGCCAGCATATCGACCATGTGCAAATCACCGCCGCCGAGACGGTGGGAGTCGAGACACGTGGCAATTTCTATGACGCTACCGGTGCGCTGCGCGACATGGTGCCCAACCACATCTTCCAGCTTCTCGCGCTGACGGCGATGGAGGCACCCAACTCCTTCGCCGCCGATGCCGTCCGCAGCGAAAAGACCAAGGTGCTCGACGCCATCAACAGCTTCGGCGACGAGGACGCCGTGTTGAATGTCGTGCGCGGCCAATACGTCGCCGGCATGGTCAACGGCAAGGCGGTCAGGGACTATCGGCAAGAAGCCAATGTCGCGCGCGATTCGACGACCGAAACCTATGTCGCGATGAAGCTGATGATCGACAATTGGCGCTGGGCCGGAGTGCCGTTCTACCTTCGTACCGGCAAGGCGATGGCGCGGCGCAAGACCGAAATCGCCATCCGCTTCAAGCAGGCGCCGCTGGCGCTCTTTCGCGACACCCCGGTCGACAGGCTGACGCCGAATTGGCTGGTCATGTACATCCAGCCCGAGGAGGGCGTCTCGCTGCAATTCGGCGCCAAGATTCCCGGCCCGTTCGTCCAGCTCGGCAGCGTGAAGATGGATTTCCGCTATGCCGATTATTTCGCGGCGAAGCCGAGCACCGGCTACGAAACGCTGATCTATGACTGCATGATCGGAGACGCCACCTTGTTCCAGAGCGCCGACAATATCGAGGTGGGATGGCGCGTCGTGCAACCGATTCTCGATGCTTGGCACGACAAACGGGCGGAGGGGGTCGCGTTCTACCCGGCCGGCAGCGTCGGCCCGATCGAGGCCGATGTCTTCATCGAACGGAACGCACGGCGCTGGCGGGCGATCGACAGCGCCGATAACGGGGAAGCGCCGTGACGACAATCGACGAATTGTCGGCGGCCGCGATATCGATGATCATCGCCGATGTCGACGGCACGCTGGTGACGACGAACAAGACGCTCACCCCGCGTGCGCAGGCGGCGGCCGCCGCGCTGCACGCGGCGGGCATCGTCTTCGCGATCATCAGCAGCCGCCCGCCGCGCGGCTTGCGCATGCTGGTCGAGCCCCTCGCCCTCACGACCCCGCTCGCCGGCTTCAATGGCGGCACGCTGGTGATGCCAGATTTTACGGTGATCGAGGAGCATCTCATCGCTCCGCAGATCGCCCGCCGCGCTGTCGACGCGATCACCGAGCATGGCGCGCAAGCGTGGGTGTTCAGCGGCAGGGAGTGGCTCGTGCGCGAGACCGAGGGTGCGTATGTCGCGCATGAGGAGCATACCGTGCAATTTCCGCCCACCGTGGTAGGCGATTTCGGCAGCAGCCTCGACGGCGCCGCCAAGATCGTCGGTGTCAGTGCCGATTTCGCCCTGCTGGCGCGCTGCGAGAGCGCGACCCAGTCGCTGCTCGGGGAGGATGCCTCGGTCGCCCGCTCGCAGCTCTACTACCTCGACGTCACCCATCCGCTCGCCAACAAGGGCGCGGGCGTACGGGCGCTGGCGCGGCATGTGAATATACCCCTCCGAGAAATCGCCACGATCGGCGACGGTCTCAACGATATCCCGATGTTCGCCGAAAGTGGCATCAGCATCGCCATGGGCAATGCCAGCCCCGAGGTCCAGGCGCGGGCCCAGTTCGTTACCGGCTCCAACGAAGAGGACGGCTTCGCCGCGGCGATCGAGCAGATCTTGCTGACCCGCTCGCCCAGCCGCGCGGGTCGTAGCTAGAGCGGCGGGGAGAAGCGCCATGCCGGACCCTTTGGCAGCCGAGCGCGAGCGGCAGAAGCGCATGGCCGCGATCCGCGCAGTCGATTTCGTCGTGCCCGACATGGTGCTGGGCCTCGGCAGCGGCTCGACCGCCGAGCTCGTTCTCGAGGCGCTCGCCGCGCGCGTCGCGCAGGGTCTACGCGTCGTCGGGATTCCGTCCTCGCAGCGAACCGAGGCGCGGGCGCGGCAGCTCGGCCTGACCCTGACCGATTTCGCCGCGCACCATCGTATCGATCTGACGCTCGATGGTGCCGACGAGGTCGAGAGAGGGACGCTCAACCTCATCAAGGGACGGGGCGGCTCCCTGCTGCGCGAGAAAATCGTCGCTTGCGCCAGCGCGCGGATGATCGTGGTCGTCGACGTGGCGAAGCTCGTCCATCGCCTCGCCACGCTGGCTCCGCTTCCCGTCGAGATCATCCCCTTCGGTTGGCAGGTAACGCTCGACCGACTCTCCGATTGTGGCGCCGTGCCGACGCTGCGCCAGGTCGGCGCGGCGCCTTTCGTCACCGATGGCGGGAATTACATCGCCGATTGCGCCTTTCCCGTTATCCACGATGCCGCCGTGCTGCAGGCGCGGCTTGCCGCAATCACGGGAGTCGTCGAGAGCGGTCTCTTCATTGGCTTGGCCGGCACGGCCATCGTCGGCGGCCGATCCGGCGTCGAGATCCTCGAACGGTGACGGCGCAGGGTCAGCTCAGGGCGCGGGCGATCATCGCCTGCGCTTCCTGCTGGATGCGCTGCAGATGCTCGGCGCTGCGGAAACTCTCGGCATAGATCTTGTAGACGTCCTCGGTGCCTGAGGGTCTTGCGGCGAACCAGCCGCCGTCGCTCACCACCTTGATACCGCCGATCGCCTGATCGTTGCCCGGCGCCTTGGTCAGCGCCGCGGTTATCTTATCGCCGGCGAGGCGCCCGGCACCGATCTGCTCGGGCGACAACTTCTTCAGCCGATCCTTCTGCGCCGGCGTCGCCGGCGCGTCGATCCGCTCGTAGAAAGTGGTGCCGAGCTCGGCCGTCAGCCCAGCGAAGATCTCGCCGGGATCCTTCCCGGTCCGGGCGGTCATCTCGGCGGCCAGCAGACCGAGAATCAGTCCGTCCTTGTCGGTCGTCCACGCCGTGCCGTCGCGGCGCAGGAAGGCGGCGCCGGCGCTCTCCTCGCCGCCGAAGCCCAGCGAGCCGTCGAGCAGCCCGCCGACGAACCATTTGAAGCCGACCGGCACCTCGATCAGCCTGCGGCCAAGCTTGGCGGCGACGCGATCGATGAGCGAGCTGCTGACGATCGTCTTACCGATGCCGCTGTCGCCGCGCCAGCCGGGCCGGTTCCGGAAGAGATAGGATATCGCGGCTGCCAGGTAGTGATTCGGATTCATCAACCCGCTCGAGGGACAGACGATGCCGTGGCGGTCGGCGTCGGTGTCGTTGGCGAAGCCGATGTCGAAGCGCTCGCGCAGAGAGACCAGCCGCGTCATCGCATAGGGCGACGAGCAATCCATCCTGATCTTGCCGTCCCAATCGGCGGTCATGAAGCGGAAGGTCGGGTCGATCGTGTCGTCAACCACGGTTGCCGCGATGCGGTAGCGGGCGATGATCGCTGGCCAGTAATCGATCGCGGCGCCGCCCAGCGGGTCAATGCCGATGCGCACGCCGGCGCCGCTTATCGTATCCATGTTGACGACATTCGCGAGATCGCCGACATAGGACTCGATATAGTCGTAGCGATGGATGGCGGCGGATTTGCGCGCCCGCTCGTAGGGCATGCGGCGAAGCTGCGACAGGCCCTCGGCGAGCATCGCGTTGGCCGCGCCTTCGATCCAACCCGTGACGTCGCTATCCGCCGGTCCGCCATGCGGCGGGTTGTATTTGAAGCCGCCATCGGCGGGCGGGTTGTGCGACGGGGTGATGACGACACCATCGGCGAGGCCGCGCGTGCGGCCCTTGTTGTAGGTCAGGATGGCGTGCGAGATCGCCGGCGTCGGCGTGTAGCCGCCATGCGCATCGATCATCACCCGGACATCGTTGGCGGCGAAGATTTCGAGCGCGCTGGCGAGGGCCGGCTCCGATAAAGCATGCGAGTCGATGCCGATGAAAAGTGGACCATCGATACCCTGTCGCCGGCGATGGTGGCAGATCGCCTGGCTGATCGCCAGTATGTGCCCCTCGTTGAACGCGTCGTCGAAGGCCGAGCCGCGGTGACCCGAGGTGCCGAAGGCGACGCGCTGAGTCGCGATGGCGGGATCGGGCTTGCCGGTGAAATAGGCGGTCACCAGACGCGGCACGTTGACCAGCATCGCCTGCGTCGCCTTCTTGCCGGCCAAGGGATTCACCGTCTCCGCCATCTCGTCTCCTCTACAGTCGCGGCGACCCAGGATAGGTCCGGCTGCCAGCCGCTCAAAGGGCCTTGCGGAAGGTCAGGTTGATGCGGCACTGGCCGGTCAGCTCATGCTCGCCCTCGGCGAGCGGAGCGACGCCGTGGAAGGCGAGGCGGGCGGGGCCGCCCCAGACGACGACGTCGCCGCTCTCGAGGCGAAGGCGGCGCGGCCGGTTGCCGCGCTGCAAGCCACCGAACAGGAATACCGCCGGCAGCCCGAGCGAGACCGAGACGATGGGTGCGGCGAAATCGCGCTCGTTGCGATCCTGATGCAGCGAGAGCCGGGCGCCTGGCTCGTATCGGTTGATCAGGCAGGAATCGGGGGCGAAATCGGCGAAGCCGGCAGCCTCGGCGGCCATTTCGGCGAGGTGGCGAAACGATGGCGGCATGGCGGGCCATTTGCGTCCCGTCAGCGGATCGCTCGCATCGTAGCGGTAGCCGCTGCGATCGGTGACCCAGCCGACGCGGCCGCAATTGGTCATCGCCACGGACATGCGATAGCCGCCGGGCGTCGTCATCTGGCGGAACGGCGCCGTCGTCACGATGTCCGCGACGGCTGCCATCAGCACCGCCGCATCGGCATCGGCCCAGCCCCGCAGAATCGTCGCGCCTTCGGCGAGCGGTTCGATCGCCGCCGCCGGGTCCGCGACACCGCTCAGCAGATCACCGATCGCTGCGCTCTGGGCGAGGGTCATTTGGCGTCGTGGAAGATGATGCCGAGCGTATGGCGGCGGCCGGAGCGTAGCCGGCTCACGCCATGGCGCAGATTGACGCGATAGAAGCCACGCGTCCCGTGCACCGGGCGATGATGGACGGGAAAAATCACGCCGTCGCCCTGGGCAAGCGGCACGACCTCGACCCGGGACTGCATGCGAGGGCGCTGCTCGGTGAGTACGAACTCGCCGCCGGTGAAATCGCGCCCCGGCTTCGAAAGCAGAAACGCAGCCTGCAAGGGGAAGACATGCTCGCCATAGAGATCCTGATGAAGGCAATTATAGTCGCCCTCGCCATATTGCAAGAGCAGCGGCGTCGGCTTGGTCTGCCCGGCCCGGTGGCAGCGGTGGAGGAAGGTCGCGTGGCCGTCGGGATAGCGCGTTTCGATGCCCAGCGCCTCGTTCCAGCGGTTGGCGATCGCGGCGAGCAGCGAATAGAGCGCGGTGCGCAGGTCGGCGACGAGGTCGGGAAGAGGAAGGCTGAAGTATTTGTACTCGCCGCACCCGTAGCCGTGACGCGCCATCACGATGCGGCTGCGGAACCGGTCTTCCGCGCCATAGGTCGCCGCCAGCGCCTGGCACTCTTCGGCGGTCAACGCCGCGCTCATCACGGCGCAGCCCTCGGCGTCAAGACTGGCGGCGATGCGCCGCCAGTCTTGCTGCGCCATACGCACCGCGATATCGGATGCGGCCGCAGGGCGATGTCGGGCCGTGTTGGTGCCGCCCGTCATGCGGCCTCCCGGTCGAGCAGGATCTGCTTGCACGCCATGCCCCACCGATAGCCGGAACGCGCGCCGTCCGCGCGCACGACCCGATGGCAGGGAATGGCGACAGCGAGCGCGTTGGCGGCGCAGGCGCGTGCCACCGCGCGCACGGCGTTTGACGCACCGATGCGATCGGCGATCTCGCGATAGCTCGCCGTGGTGCCGGCGGGAATCTCGCGCAATGCCTGCCAGACCCGACGCTGGAAGTCGGTGCCTCGCAGGTCGAGCGGCAGATCAATGCCCCGCGTCGGCGTCTCGACCAAGGCGACGATCTCGGCAAGCAACGGCTCGAACGCCTTGCCCCCCTCGGTCAGCTGCGCGGTCGGGAGGCGATCGCAAAGATTCCGCCGCAAGCCGTCGCGATCGTCGCCGAGCAGAATGGCGCAAACCCCTTTGCCGGTTGCCGCGACGAGGATCGTCCCGAGCGAGCACTCCCCGAAGGCAAAGTGAATCAGCTCGCGGTCGCCCGCACGGACCGTCTCGTCTGTTGTCCGGATGGAAACCATGATCAAGCTCCATTGCAAAATACCGGCGTTCCGATCGTCCCGCCGTGACCGGTATCTTGGCGTTTGTGGCCTCGTAAACACTCCGGCGCTTGCTCTCAAACGAAGATTGTCGGGGTGGAGGCGCTCCTGCGGCGATTGACCCGTGCGGATTACGATGTTCTTATTTCGTTCATATCATGGCAACGTCCTCAGAGAATGGTTTCGCCGGTGCAATTACCCGGTATTAGGTAGCAAACGCACCCGGAAAGGATCGCGGACCTAGCGACGTCTCCAGCGGTGCTGTAGCTTGTGGCGGGGTTACCGGAACCAGATTAAGCAGCGGCAGTAGCCATGTCGGCGTCGAGCGACGGCCAGAATCTCCCCGACGCGGGCCTCGCCGCGCTGGTCATGCTTCTGCGTTTCCACCAAATCGGTGCCGACCGCGAGCAGATCCTCCATCGTTTCGGCCCAAGCGGCGCCTTCGGCACGACCGAGATGTTGCGCTGCGCCAAAGCGCTCGGCCTCAAGGCACGTCTCGTCACCACGGGCTGGGCGCGGCTTGCCGGGATCCCGCTGCCGGCCATCGCGCCCTTGCGCGATGGCGGTTTCCTGATTCTTGGCAAGCTGGCCGGCTCGCATGCCCTGGTGCAGGACCCATTGTCGCCGCGTCCTACCATGATGTCCCGCGCCGAGCTCGAGGCCGTTTGGGACGGGCGGCTCGTACTGCTGGCGCGGCGGGCGGCGATCACCGATCTCGGCCGACGCTTCGATCTCTCGTGGTTCATGGGAGCGATGCATAAATATCGCCGCCTCCTCGGCGAGGTGCTGATCGCCTCGTTCTTCCTCCAACTCTTCGCCCTCGTCTCGCCGCTCTTCTTCCAGGTCGTCATCGACAAGGT
>DATAQP010000281.1:0-6013 GCA_036264595.1 Allostellaceae bacterium | reverse complement strand
AGAGATGGACCTCGAGCCTGAGATCACTGCCGCCGAAGGTTGGCCGCCGGCCGAAATTGGCGACGCCGTCGAGCCAGGCGCCGTCGTGGCCGATGGCGGCGCGCATGGCATAAACGCCGGCCGCCGGGCGCAGATAGTCGGCAAGGTCGAGATTGGCGGTGGGAAAGCCGATGGTGCGGCCGCGCTGGTCGCCCTGCTCGACGCGGCCGTCGATCTCCCAGGAACGGCCGAGCAAGGCGGCGGCATGGCGCGGCTTGCCCTCGACGAGGAGGCTGCGGATGCGGGTCGAGGAATAGATCTCGCTGCCCTGCTGCACCGGCTCGACGACGGTGACGCCGAAGCCGAGCGCCTTGCCCATGCGGGTGAGCAGCGCGGCATCGCCCTGGCGGCGGTGTCCGAAGACGAAATCGTAGCCGACCACCGCCTCGCGAACGCCGAGCCCCGCGACCAGCACCTGGCGCACGAAATCCTCGGCGCTCAGCGCGGCGAATTTGAGGTCGAAATGGAGATTGTAGAGACAGTCGATGCCGAGGTCGCGAAGCAGCTTGGCCTTGACGCGGAAGGGGGTGAGGCGAAAGGGCGGCGCGGCCGGCTGGAAGACACTGCGCGGATGCGGCTCGAAGGTGAGCATGCCAGAGGGCGCGCCGGCCTGGCGCGCCAGGGCCCCGGCCTTGGCGATGACGAATTGATGGCCGAGATGAATGCCGTCGAAATTGCCGATCACGACGGCGCCGCCGCGCGCGCCCGCCTGAAGCCCGGTGTAATGGCGGAAGATCTCCATCGGTCGCCAGAGTATCGACCGGCGCTATCCCGGGGCGAGAAAAATATCGTGCATCATCATCGCAGCGTCCGTTGCCAGAGCCCCGTAGTGGCGTCTAGGCGCGGCCCGGCACCAGCACGAGGGCCTCGCCGTCGATCACCACCGTGTCACCGACGCTGCACACCGTCTTGAGCGCTACCCGGTTCTTCTCGCGCATGACATCGGTGATGGTGACCCGCGCCTCGACCGTGTCACCGGCGCGCACCGGCGCCTTGAAACGCAGATTCTGGCTGAGATAGATTGAGCCGGGACCGGGCAGCCTGCTGGCGATCACCGTCGACACGAAGCTGGCCGAGAGCAGGCCGTGGACGATGCGTCCCTTGAACACCGTGGTCTTGGCGTAGACCTCGTTCATATGCACGGGGTTGTTGTCGCCCGAGATGCCGGCGAAGAGGACGATATCGGTCTCGGTCACCGTGCGGGCATACACCGCGCTCATCCCGACCGATAAATCCTCGATGCTATGGCCGACCGATTCGTCGTCAAACTTGCGGACATCATCCATACGGGCGGCCTTTGTACATGTGCTTTGGCGGGAACCGCCGGACGGGGTGGATACCGCAGCGCGGTCTACCACCCGTAGCGGCAATATCCCATGAACCCTCAGCCCTTTGTATTAAGATAGCATAAGCCCTGTCAATTTGTTCGCAAGTGCGTCACGCAAGCGCGAAGGAGGTATCACGGGTGGGGAACGCCAAACCGCGGCGTTCCCTAGCGGCCGCTCATTCGCGTATCTGTCATCGCCGCGATCCCGTAATCTTCTCGTCATGGTCGAGTCGCGATCCGTCCCAGCCCCGCGCCATCAGGCGATCCCGCCCCGCCTGCTCGACTGGCTCATCTTCGATGCCGGCAATACGAGCGACCTGCCGCATTTCCTCGAGGCGCTCGGCAGCCAGCTCTGCCAGGCCGGCATCGCGGTCTGGCGCATCTACCTCAACATCCCGACGCTGCACCCGGAGCAGCGCGCCTATACCTTCGTCTGGAGCGAGGGCGAGCCGACGGCGACGATGCCGCGTGCCCACGGCATCGAGCTGACCCCGGCCTTTCTCGCCAGCCCCTTCCGCCTCGCCACCGAGAGCGGCAAGCCGTTGCGCCGGCGCCTCGCGACGCCGCAGCCCGAGCTGCCGGTGCTCGAGGAATTTCGCGCGGCCGGCGGCACCGACTATCTCATCGTGCCGCTGAGCCTCCTGTTGCGCACCGCGGCGATGAGCTTCGTGACGCGGGAAGCGGGCGGCTTCAGCGATGCCGATCTCGCCGCGCTCGAGGCCGTGGCGGCGGCGGCAACGCCGCAGATCAGCCTGCGCTCGATCCGGCTCAGCGCGGTCAATTTGCTCAACACCTACGTCGGGCGCGGCGCCGGCGAGCACATATTGAGCGGCCAGATTCGCCGCGGCGACGGCGAGACCATCCATGCCGCGATCTGGTATTGCGACCTGCGCGGTTTCACCCGCATGTCGGACGCGATGCCGCTCGACGAGCTCATCGAGGTGCTGAACCAGTGGTTCGAACGCATGGTGCGGGCGGTCGAGAGCGAGGGCGGCGAGATCCTGAAATTCATCGGCGACGGCATGCTCGCCCTCTTTCCCTCGCGCGCCGACGATCTCGGCGAGTGCTGCCGCGCGGCGTTGCGCGCGGCGCGCAGCGCCCTCGCCGCGATGGCGGCGCTCAACGCGGACCGCCGTGCCGAGGGCAAGGATCCCCTGCTCTTCGGCCTGGCGCTCCATCTCGGCGATGTCAGCTACGGCAATATCGGCGCGCCGCACCGCCTCGACTTCACCGTCATCGGGCCGGCCGTGAATTTCGCCAGCCGGCTCGAGGAGCAGACCAAGCTGACCGGCCACACCTTGCTGATCTCGCGCGAATTCGCCGCCGCGTCGGGCGAGGCGCTGACCTCGATCGGCTGCCTCCAGCTGCGCGACATCGCCGAGCCACAGGAGGTTTTCACCATCGACTGAGCGCCCGGGCTTTCATGCCCAGGCTTTCACGCCCAGGCTTTCATGGGGGGCGGCGGACGGCTAATGTCGCGCGGCACGGAAGAAGAGAGGACTCGATCGTGGGGGAAGACGGCGCCGCGCCGCTGCGCGAAGCCTGGTACTACGCGCTGCCCGGCCACCGCCTGAAGCGCGGCGGGATGCTGGCGAAGACGCTGCTCGGCGAGCCTCTTCTGATCGGCCGCGACGCCGCCGGGGGGCCCTTCGCGTTGCGCGATCTCTGTCCGCATCGCGGCGTGCCGCTGTCCTGCGGCCGCTTCGACGGCACCGAGGTCGAATGCTGCTACCATGGCTGGCGCTTCGCCACCGACGGGCGCTGCACGGCCATCCCCTCGCTGGTCGAGGGGCAAGTGCTCGATACCGCGAAGATCCGCACCGGCGCCTATCCGGCGCGCGAGGTGCAGGGCAATATCTGGGTCTATTTCGGCACCGACCCGGCGGGCGCCCCGGCGATCCCGCTGGTGCCCGATATCGGCGAGCGCGACTACGCCATGGTCGAGACGGTGCGCTTTCCCGGCACCATCGACCATGCGGTGGTCGGGCTGATGGACCCGGCGCATGGCCCCTTCGTGCATCAATCCTGGTGGTGGCGTTCGCGCCGCTCGATCCACGAGAAGGCAAAGGCCTTCGCCCCCTCGCCCTGGGGCTTCACCATGACGCGCCATACGCCGTCGTCGAACTCGCGCGCCTATCGGCTGCTCGGCGGCGCGCCCGAGACCGAGATCGCCTTCCGCCTGCCCGGCATCCGCATCGAGCATATCCGGGCCGGCCGCCACGTGCTGTGCAGCTTGACGGCGGTGACGCCGATCGACGAGGGCGCGACCGAGATCAACCACGTCATCTATTGGACGATGCCGTGGCTCAATCCGCTGCGCCCGCTGCTGCGGCTCTTCGTGCGCAAGTTCCTGCATCAGGATCGCGACATCGTCGCCCTGCAGCAGCGCGGGCTGCGCCACGCGCCGCCCCTGCTCCTCATCAACGATGCCGACAGCCAGGCGAAATGGTATTACCGGCTGAAGCGGGAATACGCGCGGGCGCGGGCGGAAGGCCGCGACTTCGTCAACCCGATCAAGCCGCGGGTGTTGCGCTGGCGGAGCTGAACCGCGCCGCCGATAACAGCGCCGATCAAGGGGAGGAATGCCGTCAATGCGCATCGAGGATGTCGCCTTCTGTACCACCGACTGGGCGACCGTTCCGGCGACGACGCATCCGGGCGAGACCGGCACGGCGCTGTGGCGCGCGCTCGAGATCGGCAATATCCGCGTCCGCATGGTCGAGTACACGCCGGGCTATCGCGCCGACCATTGGTGCAGCCGCGGCCATGTCCTGCTCGTCCTCGAAGGCGAGCTGGTGACCGAGCTCGCCGACGGCAGACGCGTCGTGCTGCCGGCCGGGTCGAGCTACCAGGTCGCCGAGAACGCCGAGCCCCACCGCTCCGAGACCGCCACCGGCGCCAGGCTCTTCATCGTCGATTGAGGCGAGCTGCCCCCTGAGCGGACCATGACAGCGACGATCGGACCGCGCATCCTGCTCGCCACGCCGAGCTATCTGCGCCTGTGGATCGCGGGCGGGCTCGGCAACTCGATGCGCTGGCTCGAGATGCTGGTCGCCGGGATCTACACGTTCGATCTCACCGGCTCGGCCTTGTGGGTGGCCGTGGTCACCGTCGCGCGCACTCTGCCCATGCTGCTCCTCGGCTCGCTTACCGGCGTTATCAGCGAGGCGCTCAACCGCAAGACGCTGCTGCTCTGCGGGCTCTTCGTCATGGCGGCGAATTCGGTGATCCTCTGCGCCCTCGCCGCCGAGGAGGCCATCCGCGTCTGGCATATCGCGCTCGGCGGCACCGTCGCCGGCACGGTGTGGACGACCGAGATGGCGGTGCGCCGCCGCATGATCGGCGAGGTGATGGCGGCCTCGCATGTCGGCCAGGCGATCGCCCTCGATTCGGTGACCGGCAGCGCTACCCGCATGATCGGCCCGCTGCTCGGCGGCATCACCTTCCAGACCGTCGGGCTGACCGGCACCTACGCGCTGTCGACCGCGGCCTATCTCGCCGCCGGAACAATCGTCATCGGCCTCGCCTACCAGCAGGAGACGCGGCGGCTCGACCTCGCCCGCATCCCGGCCGATCTCATCGAGGGGCTGCTCATCGTCTGGCGCCACCCGCTCATCCTCGGCGTCGTTCTCATCACCATCATCACCAACGTCTTCGCCTTCTCCTACTCGGCGCTGATCGTGCCGATCGGCGTCGGCGATTACGGCGTCTCGCCGGTGCTGGTCGGGCTGCTCGCCGCCGCCGAGCCGCTCGGCGCCATCACCTCGGGCCTCGCCATGGCGACGGGCCGGGTACGCATGGATCGGCCGCGCATGATGATCAGCGGCTCGTTCCTCTTCCTCTTCGCCCTCGTCGCCACCGCGCTTGCGCCGTCGTACGCGCTCGCCTTGCTGCTGCTGCTGATCGGCGGGCTCGGCACCGCCGCCTTCTCGAGCATGCAGAGCACGCTGGTGCTGACCGCGGCGCCGGCCGCCGCGCGCTCGCGTATCCTCGGCATCATCACCGTCTGCATCGGCACCGGGCCGCTCGGCGTCCTCGCCGTCGGCGCCCTCTCCGATTGGCTCGGCCCGGCGCGCGCCATGCTGGCGATGGCGCTCTCCGGCGTGGCAGCGCTGGCGGCGGTGCGGACGATCTCACCAGCGATGCGCCAATAGGCCTGCCTAATAGGTCGTGTCGAGCTTCAGATAGTCGTACCGGTTCATCGTCTTGACGGTGACCTCGCGGCGGGTGCCGTTCTCCTCGACGGTGAGCGGCACCTCGACTCCGGCCTCGCCCTGCGCCCAGAGGCGGCGGTAGAAGCCAACGAGATCGCGCACCTTCTCGCCGGCGACGGCGACGACGACGCTGCCGCGGGTGAGGCCGGCACGCTGCGCCGGACCTTCGCCCGAGACCCTGGTGACGACGACGCGGCCGTCGATCTCCCGGGCGTTGACGCCGAGCCAGGGATGCGGCGGCGTCGCCGGGCGCCCGCTCGCCAAGAGATCGGCGAGCGACGCCTTGAGGCGATCGACCGGCACGAACATGTTGCCGGGTTGGGCGGTGCCGGGCACCGCGTCGTGGACGATCAGCGAGCCGATGCCGACGAGCTTGCCATCGGCGCCGATCAGCGCGGCGCCGCTCCAGTTAAGCAGCGGCGGCGCGGTGAAG
>DATAQP010000257.1:0-9536 GCA_036264595.1 Allostellaceae bacterium | reverse complement strand
GCAACAGTGCCTCGCCGCGGCTCATCCCGGCGGTCGCCGCCAACCTCGCCGACCCCTCGCCGCTGGTCCGCGCCATGGCGATCTGGGCCCTCGCGCGCCTGGCATCGGCGGATGCGTTCCGCGCGGAAGCGGCGGCGCGTGCCGGGGACGAAACCGACCCGGCGGTGGCGCAGGAGTGGCAGGCGGCGCTCAGCGAGAGCGGCGCCGACGAGGCGGATTCGGAAAACTCGAATCCCTCGATCGGTTGTCCCCGCGAAAGCGCGGACCGAGGGTGACCGACGTGACGTCGCCCTGGGCCGTCGCTTCCCGGGAGCGACCAAGAATGAAACGCCATCCGCAAACGATCGTGCGAGGCCGTGAGCTCATAATTCGGGACTGATAGTAGCCCGCGAGCTTCTGCCTTCAGAAAGAAAGCGGCCATCCTTTACCTGTCGCGGGACGTCGCAGAAGGGTGTGGTGGGAAGCAGCCAGGTCGCCACGCCGAGGGACGGCAGCATCGGGTGGAAACTGCCGTTCATTCGCCCCGGCTTGAACGGCGAGGTCGTGCCAACAGCGGTCATTCTCTGTTCCGCGAAAACCAAGCGGTTGCCGGCTTTAGGCTGGCCCGCCCGAGGACCGCGAGATGCATACGCCGTCGCAGTGCAAAGCCGAGTTTGCGGTAAAGCGCGATCGCTCGGTGGTTTGACGTGAATACGTGAAGGAAGGGGATTTCGGACCGCGCAACAATCGACGCGGCAAGCGACCTGACGAGGTCGGCGGCAAGGCCGTGCCCCCGGTAGGCGGCGTCCACACAGACCGCGCTGATCTCGGTGAACCCATCCAGGCGCATGCGCTCGCCGGCGATGGCGACCAACACATCATGACGCCGCACTCCCCAATATTCGCCAAGCTCGATGGTGCGCGGACCGAACGGCCCGGGTCGTGTGGCGCTTACGAGAGCGAGCATCTCGGGTACATCAGGCATCCCAAGCGCCGCTATCGGGGCGTCTGCCGTCGCCTTGCAAGCCTCAGCGTCGACAAGGATCATCTGGTCGACCACGTCGCGGCGGAGCACGGAGAACGCTGACGGAGGCCGAACCTCGACCGGCGTGAACAGAGCAATCCGGTCGTCACTCGACCCGATCAACCCCAGAAGCGATTCGAACGACGCCGGCTCGAGGTCGATCGTGGCGGCGAAGGGTGCAACCGCCGCCGGGTATCGCCGAGCGCGCTCATCCCCTTCGGCGATCGAGCTCTGCACGCCGATAAGGGCGCGCCAGATGACGTCATCGAGCGGATGCTCAGTCGATTCTCTCGGCACGGATTGTTCATCTCGATAATGCATCGCCGTCTACGCCCCGTTATGCGAAGGCGTCACGATGCTTGGCGACGAAGGCTTCGACCGTCAGCGGCGGCCGCCCGCCAATCCTTTCGACGAGGTCGTTGGTTCCGGCGAAAACGCCGTTGGTGTGGTCAAGGGCCACCTCTCGCAGATGCTGGATCAAGAACTCCCTGCCCGTCACGCGATCAACCACTTCCGCCCACTTCTCGATGGGCATGGACCGATATGTGATCTCACGTCCGAGCACCCGCCCGACGATCTGGGCGATCTCGTCGTGCGTCAGCTCGATCGCGCCATAGAGAGGATAAACCTTGCCCCGGTGCGGCTCCGGATCTTCGAGGATGCCGACGATCACGCGGCCCTGATCCTCCGCAGCGATCGGTGCGTGCCGGCCGGTCGTGAACGGCGCATACATGACGCCCCGGCGGATCATGGGGGCGAGGTAAAGCAGCCACTCCGCAAAATAGGTCGGTCGGATGTGGGTGACGTTGAGCCCCGACCAGTCGAAGACCCGCTCGGCAAGCCAGTGCTCCCGAGCAGCGTGACTTTTGGCATCGTCGCGCGCCGAGATCTGCGACATGTTCACGATTGCTTCGACTCCAGCCTCTCTGGCGCCTTGCGCGAACTGCGCCGTCGCCTGAAGGAGCCCTGGACGGATCGGATAGACGAAATAGGCCCTGCTCACGCCCTTGAGCGCTTCGCGGACGGCGTCGAAATCCAACAAGTCGCCGACAACGATCTCTGCCCCTCGCCTGCGGAGGTCCTCGGACCGTTCGTCCTCGCGATGAACGAAGGCCCGGACATGTTGCCCTTTTTCGAGAAGCTGAGCCGCAGCGGCTCCGCCAGTCGCGCCCGTCGCGCCGGTGATGAGGAAGCGCAAATTGGACATTTCCTTGACTCCTAACGACTTGTCGCGCGAGAGAGATGTTGAATGACATCTTATATAGATGTCAATAATCATCTAATTAGTCAAGACAGTCGTCTGCGGCAGGCCAGAGAGGAGCGGCAGTTGAGAAAATCGAACAAGGAAGCGGCGCAAACCCGCGAGGCGATCGTTGCCGCCGCCGCGGACTTGATCCGGCGCACCGGGATCTCGGAAGCGAGCCTTGCCGACGTTATGCAAGCGGCGGGTCTGACGCACGGCGGGTTCTACCGCCACTTCCGCACCAAACAGCACCTAGTCGCGGATGCGCTTGCTGCAGCGGGAGACCAGGTGCGCGCAGCGATCGGCCGGAATATGGCGAAGGGCGGTCTCAACGCCGCCATCGATGGCTATCTGTCGACCGCCCATCGGGACTCTCCGACACCCAACTGTCCGTTTGCTGCCGTTGGGAGCGAGGTGGCGCGGGGCGGGAAAGAGACAAAGGCCGCGGCGACGGAGGTTCTCGAGAAGCTTTTCGTCACTCTTGCCGGCGACGAACCAGACCGAGATCGAGCGCGCGGCGATGCAATCGTCGCGCTCTTCGACGATGATCGGCGCTATGACCCTGGCGCGCATTGTTTCGGACAACGCTCTGTCAGCGGAAATCCTGGCGTGCGCGAGGAAGCACCTGCACCGATTGGATCGGGACGGTTCTCACATCGGTGATCGCGAATAGAAGCGACTTCGTCATCGATCAGATCGATGCGCGAGAAATTCCAGCGCCCCTCGCTTACTGGGTACGCAATCCGTGCGAAGGCCCGCTTCCACGACGATTTCCTCGTTCACGCGGAATGACCGGTTTGGGTCAATCGCGTCGGCTTTACCATATCTGCGATATGTCTGCTATCCGGCTCAATTCGGCGTGCCAGTCTCGACATTGTGAATGTTGCCGTAAAAAAAGTCTTGTCCTTATGGACATGAAGTGTATAATTTGGATATGAGCATCCTGAGAGGCCAATGCCCAATGGCGAAAGCAGACGCCGGAGGCGACCACGACAATAAGACAATAAGGCGAGACAGCCGACAGTCTCCTGCGTTCTCCCTGCAATTCGGCTGCGCGGTCGCGACTCGCGCGCCGCAATACGTAGCGAGCGGGTGAGCCGTGGCCCAACCGATAGAAAGACAGCCATTACCACGCGCGAGGCTGTGGACCGACGCAACACCTATATCGGGTGCTCTCCCAACAGCCTCCTGCATTCCGCCTGCATTTTGCCGGCTTCCGCCACCATACGGGGAATCGCCCTTCCGCTTCTCGGACTCCGCCCACCCGCAGATGCCGGCCGGCCCTTGATCGCGACGGGTGGCGCGGGTTATGTGATCGCTTCCCCGCGCCGCACGCCCGCAACGCCCTGCCCGCACGCCGAGGTCCGCCCATGAAAGCCGCCATCGTCGTCTTCCCCGGCTCCAACCGCGAGCGCGACATGAGCATGGCGCTCGAGCGCGCCACCGGCCGCGTTCCCGCCATCGTCTGGCACCGCGACACCCAGCTGCCCGACACCGATCTCATCGTCATTCCCGGCGGCTTCGCCTATGGCGACTATCTGCGCTGCGGCGCGATGGCGGCGCATTCGCCGATCATGCGCGAGATCAAGCGCCGCGCCGCAAGCGGGACGCCGGTGCTCGGGGTTTGCAACGGCTTCCAGGTGCTCACCGAGGCCGGGCTGCTGCCCGGCGTGCTGCTCAGCAACAAGACGCTGAAATTCCACTGCAAGGACGTGCATCTCAGGATCGAGACGAGCCAGACGCTGTTCACCTCGGGCTACGAGCAGGGCCAGGTCATCCGCGTCCCGGTCGCCCATCACGACGGCAACTACTTCGCCGATCCGGCGACGCTCGACCGGCTCGAGGACAAGGGGCTGATCGCCTTCCGCTATTGCTCGCCCGCGGGCGAGCTCACCGAGGAGGACAACCACAACGGCTCGGCGCGCAACATTGCCGGGATCTTCAACGAGACGAAGACCGTGCTTGGCTTGATGCCGCATCCCGAGGATGCGACGGACGAGCTGCTCGGCGATATCGACGGGCGCGGCCTCTTCGACGGCTTGGCGCGGGCGCTGATGGGCGCAACCGCCGCGTGAGCGACATCATCGCCGCCGGTTCCGTTCCGCCCAACGTCATCGCCCAGCACGGCCTGACCGGCGAGGAATACAACCGCGCCTGCGTCATCCTTGGGCGTGTCCCGAATCTCACCGAGCTCGGCATCTTCTCGGTGATGTGGAGCGAGCATTGCTCCTACAAATCGTCGAAGAAATGGCTGAAGACCCTGCCGACGACGGGGCCGCGCGTCATCTGCGGCCCGGGCGAGAATGCCGGCGTCGTCGATATCGGCGACGGCCAGGCGGTCATCTTCAAGATGGAGAGCCATAACCACCCCTCCTTCATCGAGCCCTATCAGGGCGCGGCGACCGGAGTCGGTGGCATATTGCGCGACGTCTTCACCATGGGCGCGCGGCCGATCGCCAATCTCAACGCGCTGCGCTTCGGCAGTCCCGATCATCCGAAGACCCGCCACCTCGTCGCCGGCGTCGTCGCCGGCATCGGCGGCTACGGCAATTGCGTCGGCGTGCCGACGGTGGGCGGCGAATGCAACTTCCACCCTTCCTATAACGGCAACATCCTGGTCAACGCGATGACCGTGGGGCTGGCCGACGCCAAGAAGATCTTCTATTCGGCGGCCGCCGGTCCAGGCAATCCGGTGATCTATGTCGGCGCGAAGACCGGGCGCGACGGCATCCATGGCGCCACCATGGCCTCGGCCGAGTTCAACGAGGATACCGAGGCGAAGCGCCCGACCGTCCAAGTCGGCGATCCCTTCACCGAGAAGCTCTTGATCGAGGCCTGCCTCGAGCTCATGGCAGGCGACGCCATCGTCGCCATCCAGGACATGGGCGCCGCCGGCCTCACCTCCTCCTCGGTCGAGATGGCGGGCAAGGGCGATCTCGGCATCGAGCTCGATCTCGACAGGGTGCCGGTGCGCGAGAGCGCGATGAGCCCTTACGAGATCATGCTCTCCGAGAGCCAGGAGCGCATGCTGATCATCCTCAAGCCGGGCCGCGAGGACGAGGCGCGCCGCATCTTCGAGAAATGGGAGCTCGATTTCGCCGTCATCGGCCGCGTCACCGAAACCGGCTGCCTGGTCCTCAAGATGGGCGGTCAGACCGTCGCCGAACTGCCGGTCGGGCCGCTGGTCAGCCAGGCGCCGCTATACGATCGACCTTGGGTTCCGACGCCGAAGCGCCTAGTCATCGCCGCCGCCGACGTCAAGCCGCCCGCCGACATCATGGCGGCGCTCACCACCCTTCTCGCCTGCCCCGACCTCGCCTCCAAGCGCTGGATCTGGGAGCAATACGACCACCTCGTCATGGGCGACACGATCCAGCGCCCGGGCGGCGACGCCGCTGTGGTGCGCGTGCGCGGCAGCCGCAAGGCGCTGGCGCTGACCACTGATTGCACGCCGCGCTACTGCTTCGCCGATCCGGTCGCCGGCGGCGCCCAGGCGGTGGCGGAGAGCTGGCGCAACCTCACCGCCGTCGGCGCCCTGCCCATCGCCATCACCGACAACATGAATTTCGGCAATCCGGAGCGGCCGGAGATCATGGGGCAGTTCGTCGGCTGCATCGAGGGCATGCGCGCCGCGTGCCTGGCGCTCGACTACCCGGTCGTCTCCGGCAACGTCTCGCTCTACAACGAGACCAACGGCACCGGCATATTGCCGACGCCGGCGATCGGCGGCGTCGGCCTCCTCGCCGAGGCGGCGAGCAGCATCGGCCTCGCCTTCAGGGAAGGCCAAGCGATCATCCTGATCGGCGGGACCAGGGGCCATCTCGGCGCCTCGCTCTATCTGCGCGAGATCGAAAAACGCGAGGACGGCGCGCCGCCGCCGGTCGACCTCGCCGCCGAGCGGCGCAACGGCGATTTCGTGCGCACCCGGATCCAGCAAGGCCAGGTCGGCGCCTGTCACGATGTCGGCGATGGCGGGCTGCTCGTCGCCCTCGCCGAGATGGCGATGGCGGGCGGCGTCGGCGCCGAGATCACGCCGCCCCAAACCGACCTGCCGCTCCATGGTGTCCTCTTCGGCGAGGATCAGGCGCGCTATGTGCTGACGACGGCCGAGCCGGATGCCCTGCTCGCCGCGGCGGCGGCCGCCGGGGTGGCGGCGACGCGGCTCGGCGTCACCGGCGGGGCCGCGTTGACAGTCCGTGGCGCCGGTGCCATATCCATCGGCAAGCTGCGACAGGTCAACGAGGCTTGGCTGCCCGATTATATGGCGGCACCGTAGGCCGGACGGAGGGCGGGACGCGATGGCGATGGATGCGGCGATGATCGAGCGGTTGATCCGCGAGGGGCTGCCCGACGCGCGCGTCTCGATCGAGGATCTGCGCGGAGACGGCGACCACTACGCCGCCCATGTCGAATCCGCCGCCTTCAAGGGCAAGACGCGGGTGCAGCAGCATCAGATGGTCTACCAGGCGCTCAAGGGTCGCATGGGCAACGAGCTCCACGCCCTCGCCCTGCAGACCAGCGTGCGCGAGGATTAGGCTTTATTCGGATCGAGTGAGGAAATCGAAATGGCAAACAACATCGTCTTCGAGCGCATCAAGCAGGATGTGACGAGCAACCCGGTGGTTCTCTACATGAAGGGCACGCCGGTCTTCCCGCAATGCGGCTTCTCCGCCGCCGTCGTCCAGATCCTCAGCGAGCTTGGCGTCAAGTTCAAGGGCATCGACGTGCTGACCGACCCCGAGATCCGCCAGGGAATCAAGGAGTTCTCAAGCTGGCCGACCATCCCGCAGCTCTACGTCAAAGGCGAGTTCATCGGCGGCTGCGACATCATCCGAGAGATGGCCGAGACCGGCGAACTGAAGCAGCTCCTCGAGATCAACGGGGTTGCCACTAGGGCAGCCTAGGCTACTTTCAATAGGCGCGGATCCCGCCGACAGCCCCGCCGAGGTGGCACCACTCTGGTGCGAAGCCGCGGGGAAGGAATCGAGCGCACCATTGGCCGAACTCTCGAAGGCGTCCATCTGCGTTATCGCGCCGAGTGAGCCGGCGCCGTCTTCGGAGGAACGATGAGGACGCGGTCGACGCGGCGGCCATCCATGTCGACGACCTCGAAACGGTAGCCATCGACGATGAAATGGTCGGCGACGCGCGGCACCCGATTGACCTGGGCCATCATGAAGCCGCCGAGGGTCTGGAAGTCGCCGCTCTCCTCGCCGGGGAGGTGTTTGAGCCCGATCACGTCCTTGATCTCGTCGACCGGGACCATGCCGTCGATCAGCCACGAGCCGTCATCGCGCCTCACGACAGGCGGATCCTCCTCCTCGCCTGGATTGGCGATGTCGCCGACCAGCGCCTCCATGATGTCGGTGAGGGTGACGATGCCTTCGAAATCGCCATATTCGTCGACCACCAGCGCCATCGGCTCGCCCGATTTCTTCAGCATCTCGAGGGCGCGCAAGGCGGTCACGGTATTCGGCAGATAGAGCGGCGGGCGGAGCGCCGCCCGCAGATTGTAGGGCTTGCCGGCAAGCTCGGCGATCAGCAGGTCCTTGACCTGGACGACGCCCGCGACCACCGCCGGGTCGCCATCGATCACCGGGAAGCGCGAGTGCTGGCTGGCGACAATCTTCTCCTTGTTCTCCGCCTCGCTGTCCGCGAGGTTGAGCCACTCGACCTTGGTACGCGGCGTCATCACGGCGCTGATCCGGCGATCGCCGAGACGCAGCGCCATCTGCGCGATCGCCGTCTCGCCGAGATGGAAATGACCGGCGGCGGCGCCCTCGCGCAGCATCAAATTGATTTCCTCCTCGGTCACCGGCGCCTGCTCGCCATGATGGAGCGGCAGAAGGCGCAGGACGAGATCGGTCGAGGTGCTGAGCAGCCAGGCGGCCGGCGCCATCGCGGCGGAGAAGCCGCGCATCAGCCGCGCCATCTTGGCGGCGATGAGCTCCGGCCGGCTCAGCGCAATCCGCTTGGGCACCAGCTCGCCGATGATCAGCGAGAAATACGAGATGGCGATGACGACGCCGCCGATGCTGATCGCATGGGCGTAGCGGCCGACAAGCCCGGGCATGGTCTCGAGATAGGTGGCGAGGCTCTCGCCGAGCGTGGCGCCGCCGAAGCTGCCGGCGAGGATGGCGATGACGGTGATGCCGATCTGCATCGTCGACAGGAAGCGGCTCGGATCGCGCTTCAGCTCGAGGGCGATGCGGGCACCTTCGTGGCCGCGCTCGGCGAGGTTCTGCAGCCGCGCCTTGCGGGCCGAGACGAGCGCCATCTCCGCCATCGTGAAGAGCGCGTTGAGCAGCACCAAGAGGAGAAGGATCGCGATCTGCAGCGTCAGCATCTTGGGACCGGCTTTGCCCGCGGATTGGGGAGAATAGCGCAGAGAGGGGCCGAAACGAAACGAGCCCCCGGCGGGGGCTCGCTGGCAGAGACGGAGCGGTCGGCTAGCGCGAATAGAACTCGACGACGAGGTTAGGCTCCATCGATACCGGATAAGGCACATCGGCGAGCTTGGGCGCCCGCACGAAACGGCCCTTCATGCGGTCGTGATCGACCTCGAGATAGTCCGGCACGTCGCGCTCGCTCGACTTCACCGATTCGAGCACCACGGCCATCTCCTTGGCCTTGCTGCGCAGCTCGATGGCGTCGTTGTCCTTGACCTGGTAGGAGGCGATGTTGACCCGCCGTCCGTTGACCGCGACATGGCCATGATTGACCAGCTGGCGCGCGGCGAAGGGGCTGGCGACGAATTTCATGCGGTAGACCACGGCGTCGAGACGACGCTCGAGCAGCTCGACCAGGTTCTCTCCAGTGTCGCCCTTGCGGCGCGAGGCTTCCTCGTAGAGTTTGCGGAACTGACGCTCGCCGATATTGCCGTAGTAGCCCTTGAGCTTCTGCTTTGCCATCAGCTGGGTGCCGAAATCGGACGGTTTCTTACGGCGCTGGCCATGCTGGCCCGGACCGTAGTCGCGGCGGTTCAGCGGGCTTTTCGAGCGCCCCCACAGGTTGACGCCGAGGCGTCGATTTATCTTGAACTTGGACCCTTCACGCTTGCTCATCTCAGATTATCCCGTTTTGCGATTTTGTTGTCCCGGTAGGCCCGCACGCGCAGACGGGACCCCTCGACAGAGCGGAGGTCCACGTTCCCTGGAATAAGGCGGCGCACTATAGTCAGGCGCGGTGCCATGTCAATTGAAAGGCTCATTCCTCAGGGCAATCGGGTGAAAGAAGTGCGTGACAAACGGCTGATGTGCTGAATCCGTAGTGGTCCTCTGATTGGAAGTG
>DATAQP010000217.1:0-13371 GCA_036264595.1 Allostellaceae bacterium | reverse complement strand
CATGTCCGAAACAGGGCGGCCTGTTATTTTTCTGTTCTTAACAGGAAAAATACCCGCGTCGAGGGAGTGGTACCCCAGGGTGGCAGCGCCAAATCCCGGTCGTCCGGTGCCGAATCCTGGTTTCGCGGTGGCCGGTACGGCGCTAGCCTGGAGATCGCGGAAAGCGCGAATCGGCGAAAAGGGGAGCGGCAATGACTGAGATCACCATACCGGCCCGCAAGGGCAAGGCGACCTTCGCGACCAAGGGCCAGACCATCCGGGTCATCAACACGCATGGCCAGCAGGTCGTCGACACCTGGGCGTTCAACCGCGCCGACCTCACCGAGTTCATGTCGATGGAGCATACGAGGGCCAAGCTCCTCAAGATCATCCCGGCGCCGGGCGACACCATGCTGACTAATCGCCGGCGACCGATCCTGACCTTTCTCGAGGACAATTCCGGCGGCATCCACGACACGCTGATGGCGGCCTGCGACCGCTATCGCTACGAGAGCCTCGGCGTCAAAGGCTTCCACGACAGCTGCACCGACAATCTCGCCGCCGCGCTCGGCGCGCTCGGCCTCACGCCGCCCGAGACGCCGTCGCCGCTCAACCTCTTCATGAACATCCCGGTGGCGGGCGGCGTCGCCCTCTCCTTCGAGCCGGCGATCGCGCCGCCCGGCAGCCATGTCAGCCTGCGCGCCGAGATGGATCTCGTCATCGTCTTCTCTTCCTGCCCGCAGGACATCATCCCGATCAACGGGCTGAACCTGACGCCGACCGAGGCGCATTTCGAGATTGCCGGCTAGCGGATGGCAAAGCCCGCCGCCCACACGATCATCCGCAACGGCCGCGTCCTCGACATCGCCGGCCATGCGGCGCCGGAAGCCGACATCCTGGTCGCCAGCGCCGCCATCGCCGAGATCGGCGCGCCCGGACTCGCGGCGCCGGCGGATGCCGCGGTGATCGACGCCGGCAACCGGTTGCTGATGCCGGGCCTGGTCAACGCCCACACCCATGGCCACGGCAATCTCGCCAAGGGCATGGGCGATGTCTGGACGCTCGAGCTGCTGCTCAATGCCGGCCCCTATCTCAACGGCCACCGCTCGCTCGAGGACAAGTATCTGAGCGGCCTGCTCGGCGGGCTCGACATGATCCGCGGCGGCACCACCGCCTGCTACGATCTCATGCACGAGTTCCCGCTGCCAACGGCGGAGGGCCTCGCCGCGGTGGCGCGCGGCTACAACGAGGCGGGGCTGCGCGTCGTCCTCGCCCCGATGGTCGCCGATCACAGCTTCTTCGAGGCGATACCGGGCCTCATGGACGCCCTGCCACCTTCGCTCGCCCGCGCCGTCGAGCGCTTCCGCCTGGGCCCGGCGGAGACGGCGCTCGCCGCCTTGCGCGGCATCGTCACCAGCTGGCGCGGCGACCCCCTGCGCGCGCCGATCGCCCTCGCCCCGACCATTCCCCTCCATTGCAGCGACGGCTTCATCACCGGCTGCGGCGCACTCGCCCGCGAGTTCGGCACGGCGCTGCAGATGCATCTCGCCGAATCGCGGGTCCAGGCAGTCTCGGGGCTTCGCCGTTACGGCAGGACGCTGACCGCGCATCTCGACGCGCTCGGCTTTCTTGGGCCGAACTTCACTGGCGCGCACGGCGTCTGGCTCGACGGCGACGACATCGCCCGCCTCGCCGATCGCGGCTGCGCCGTGGCGCACAATCCCGGCAGCAACATGCGGCTCGGCTCCGGCATCGCGCCGGCGCGACAGATGGCGTCACGCGGCGTCACCGTCGGCGTCGGCACTGACGGGGCGAGCTGCTCGGACAATCAGAACATGTTCGAGGCGATGCGCCTCGCCTCCTTCGCCAGCCGGCTGCTCGGCACCGACTATCACGGCTGGCTGCGCACCGAGGAGGTCCTCACCATGGCGACGGCGGGGAGCGCCCGCGCGCTCGGTCTCGGCGATGCGATCGGCCGCCTCGCGCCCGGCTATCAGGCCGACATCGTCTTTCTCGATCTCGACCATCCCAATCTCATCCCGCTCAACGACCCGGTGAACCAGCTCGTGCACAGCGAGAATGGCGGCGCCGTCGAGAGCGTCATGATCGGCGGAAGCATGGTGCTGGAGCACGGGCGTTTCCCCGGCATCGATATCGGCGCGCTGCGCGCCCGGATCGCCGACCGCGTCGCCGAGCTCAAGGACAAGACGCGCGAGCTCAGGACCCTGGCGGGCGAGCTCGAGGACATCGTTGGCCGTTTCTGCGTCGGCCTCGCCCGCGAGCCCTATCCGATCGAACGGCGCATGCCGGATGCGCCGTGATTGCGGCGCATCATGCCGTCTCGCTGGCGAAGCCCGGCGCCTCGCCCGGCGCAATCGCGCGCTGGACGAAATCGTCGGCCTCCGGCGCGTAGGCCTGCCACAAGGCGACAAGCCGCCCGATCGGCGCCGCATCGTCGTCGACACGCAGATCGACATACGGGAAGCTCTGCTCGTGGACGACGAGGAGCGCCGCGGAGCGCACCGGCTCGTTCTCGCCACCGGCGGCAAGACCGGCGGCGAGCGCGCCGACGAGACGCTCGGCAAGCGGCCGTTCGGGACGCTGCTCGAAGTCGCGCAGCATCGCGTCAGGGATCTCCTTGACCTTGAGGAGATTGCCGACCGCAACGACGCCGTCGCCGGTGGCTCCGCCATGGATCGAGGTGATGAGAGTGCCGGAGAAATGCGCGGTCCGGCCCTCCTTGTCGACCACCGCGAGCTGGCGCCAGCCGTGATGCGGCGTCGAGCCGGCCAGCGCATCGATCGTCTGCTGCGCGCTCTTGCCGCCCGCGAGGTACTCGAGACCGAGCGGCCCGAGGCGCGGGTCGGTGCGGTGTTGCGTCAGGACGGCGCCGACCCCGGCGCGGGCGAAGACGCAGCGGCTGCCGACGGCGAGGCTCGATGTCGCAACGGCAGAGCCGAGCATCCCGGTATGCGGGCAGCGTGCGGCAAGCGCAAAGGTCATGGGTCTTTATCTCCTATCGAACCGCCGGCGCTAGGATTGCACCGCGAAGACGTCGACTTCCATCGAAAGGTCCGGGCTTGCCAGACCCTTGACGATGATCTCGCTCAGCGCGCAGGGCACATCGCCGAGATGGGACAGTACCGCCGCTCGCGCCGGCGCGAGATGGGCGCGGTCGGTGGCATAGAGAATGACCTTGGTGATGTCCTCGAGCCCCGCGCCGGCCTCGCCGAGCAGGATCTCGACATTGCGCATCGCCTGTGCGCCTTGCGTTCCGGCGTCGCCGATATCGGTCAGCGAGTCCTCGAGAGTCTGTCCCATCTGGCCGCGCAGATAGATGCGCCGCCCGGCGCGCACGACTTGGCAGAAATCGCAGCCGATCTTCTGCCGCTCGAAACCGTATTGCGCGTCGTCGGAATGATAGCGGCGCAGCCGCGTATGCGGCGTGCCGCGCTGCGGGACGACGCAGGCATCGAGAGTGAAGAGGATCTCCGGCCGCGCGAAGCCGTTGACGATGACCCCGGTGGAGACCGGATGGATACCGCGCAAATGCCGACCGATCGTGCGGTAGACCGGAATGCGATAGGCGCGATCGGAGATGTAGACGTTGATCTTGCAGATATCGTCGAGCGCGGCCCCCGCCTCGGCGAGAAGGATCTTCAGATTGTTCAGCGCGACATCGGCCTGGATCGCCGCATCCTCCGCGGTATGACCCGTGCCATGCGTGCGGCTGGCATCGAGCTCGCTGCCGTTGACGCCGGTGACATAGATCTCGTCGGCGCAGCGCACCACCATGCTGCCGTCCCAATCGATGCCCTGGCCGAACCAGTCCCGGACGTTGAACTTGCGGAGGCGCACATGCGGCATGGCGATGCGTCCTCACGCCTCGTCCGCGGGAATGACGGCCTCGATGTCGATCTCGACCAGCATCTCGGCCAGAGCGAGACCGTTGACGATGAGGCCGGTGCCGCAAGGGAACACACCTTTGAGATGCCGGCCGACGATATTGTAGACCGGCTCGCGATAGGCGCGATCGGTGATGTAGGTAGTGACCTTGCAGATATGCGCCATCTTGGCGCCGGCCTCCTCGAGCAGGATCTTGACGTTCTTCATCGCCTGATCGGCCTGCGCCGCGGCGTCGCCCTTGCCGACGAATTTGTTGTCGAGGTCGAAGCCGGTCTGGCCGCGCAGGAAGATGATGTTCCCGGCGCGCACCGTCATGCACATGTCGTTGGCGATCCTGCCGCCGTCATAGACCGTCGAGGTGTTGAACTTGCGAAACCGCTGATGTTCCATAACCTGCTCCCCTCAACGAACCGCGACGATGACCTCGATCTCGACCGTAATGCCGCCGGGCAGGCTGCTCATGCCGACCGCCGAACGGGCGTGCCGGCCACGCTCGCCGAAGACTTCGACGAAGAGATCCGAGCAGCCGTTGATGACCTTGGGATGGTCGGTGAAATCCGGCGCCGCATTGACCATGCCGAGCACCTTGACGATATCGCTGACCCGATCGAGATCGCCGAGAGCGTCCTTCATCACGGCGATCAGCATGAGGCCGACCAGCCTGGCATGCTGGTAGGCATCCTTGGTCGTGACGTCCGCCCCGACCTTGCCGACCAGCATCCTGCCCTCGGCATCGCCCGGCCCTTTCCCGGCGAGAAACAGCAGATCGCCGGCCTGCTTGGCATGCACATAGGTGCCGAGCGGCGGCCGCAGCACCGGCAAAATGATCTTCAACTCGCTCAACCGCTGCTCGATGCGCATCGCGTCTCTCCTCCGCATGGTCGGCCCTTCAGTCGAGCCGCAACGCCAGATTACACGATCGTGCGGGCCAGGCGAGGGGTGAGCGATCAGTTGCCGTCGCGATCGTGGATGAGCGGGAAAAAGACGTCCTTCCACGATCGCGGCGGCGTCTTCAGCATCCCGGTCTTTGCCATGAAGCTGGCGAGGGCCATGACGCCCTGCGGCGCCACCTGCGGAACGGTCGAGCCGTCGCGCAGGATCTCAATCACGTCGTCGACGCCGAGCTTGGCCGGCTCGGCGGCGAGATAGATCTCGGCCGCGCGGCGCGGATTCTCCTTCCAGAGACGCACGGCGTCGTCGAGCCCCATGAGCACGGCGCGACTGACCATCGGGTTGGCATCGACGAAACGCTGGCTGCCGCCCAGCCCTGCCCCGCTCGCCTCGAAGCCACCGAGAATCTGCTTCGAGGTGATGACGAGATGAACGCGGCTGTCGCGGGCGAGAATCTGCGAATAGGGCGGCACGGAGAAATATCCCGCGATCGTGCCGCCGGCGAGCAGAGCGGTGGTCGCATCGGGATGCGGCAAGCTGATCATCAGCCGGTCGGCACGCGCGTACTCGCCGGGACCGAAGAGCTTCTCGGCGGCCATCTCGAGCAGGATGCCCTGGCCGGAATTGGGCGCCGGTACGGCGATGCGGTCCTGCTCGGTAAAATCGGCCAGCGATCTGATCGCCGGCTTGTTCGTATAGAGGAAGAAGGCGTTGAGCGGCATGCCCGCCAGCCCCTTGATCGCCAGCCGTCCGCGCGTCTTCTCCCAGACGATCAGCAGGCCGGGCAGGCCGAGCGCGCCGAAATCGATGTTGCCGGAGAGCAGCGCGTCGTTCATCGCTGGCGTGCCGCTGAAGCGCTGCAGCGTGACGGTGATCTTGCCGGCGCCGAGCACCTGCGCCCGCTTCTCGATGAAGCCCTCGCTGCGCGCGATCTCGATCGGCAGGTAGATGAAGCCGTATTGCAGGCCGATCCGCACCCGGTCCGTTTCGCCCCTTGCCGGGGTGACAAGGCCCGCCAGAACGGCGAGCGCGGCAAAGAGCGCAGATCGGACGCGGGTCACGGCCACTAGATTTTCCCCAGGGCATAAATCGCGTGAGGCGAATCATTTTGGGGGTTCGTCAACCATTTGGAAAGTATTAACCACGACAATTCCCCGGAACGTACCCAGTGTCGAGACGGATATTCGCGAAACCGGAAGCAAACTAGCGAGGGTGCTCATGTCGAAATCAGCAGCTAACTACCTGGAAAATAACGGCACATTTCTGCCGCCGCCCAATGTGAGCGAAGGTAGTGCCGAGATCGCGGTCCTCGAGCGCGAGGTTGAGGCGCTGCGCTCGCGTAGCGCTGCCCTCGCGGCCCGAAACGCCGAGCTCGAGGGCAAACTCTCCAGCGCAACGGCAGAAGCTGAATCGCTCCGCGCGGCCGATAGCGGCGAGTGTGCCGCGCTTCGGCAACGCATCATGACGATCGCCGAGCACCTCGATACGGCGGACCGCCATGTCGCCAGCATGCGCAGCCGATTGGATCAGCAAAGCGCAGAAGCGACGCGCCGGATTACGCGCCTCGAGGCGAGCTTGCGGGAACGCGAGGTCGAGTTCGCTGCCGAGACCAGCCGTCTCAATTCGGCGCTCAGCAGTGAGACCGCCAAACGTCAAAAGCGGATCGAAGAGCTCGAAGAGGCGAATGAGCGCCTCGCCGCGGAGGCCAAGGGGGCAAGGTCTGCGGCGGCGCGCGAGCGCCATTCCCTCGAGAGCCGGGTGAGCTCGCTTCTCGCCGACATCGCCGAGCTGAAGCAGCGGGATGCCGAGGCGATCGGCGCCCGCGATCGGAGTCTCGCCGCGTTGCGTCATGACCTCGAGAACAACAAGTCGATTGCCGCGGCGGAAAAGGCGCAACTCCGCCAGAGCCTTTCCGATGCCGAAGCCATGCGGCAGCGCGATGCAGTCCAGCAAGCAAAGATCGCCGATGGTCTGAGGGCGACGATCGCGGGGCTCGAGCGTGACAACCAGACCCTTCGCGACACCGCCACCGCTGAGCACCAGCGTTTCGAGGCGGCAATCGCCGACGAGCGCGAGCGGGCGCGGCGTCACCTCGATGCGCGAGACGAGCAGCGCCGCAAGATCGAAACGCGTGCCGAGGCCGCCGAGAAACAGGCCGCCGGGGCGACGGCGACGGCGACGGCGGAGATCGTGCGCGCGAACCAGCTCGAGGCGCGGCTCAATGCCGAGCGTACGGCCCGTTCCGAAGAAATCGAGGCGCTCCAGCAGCACAGCGTCGCCGTGGCAGCTCAACTCGAGGCAAGCCAGGCCAGCAGCAACCTCGTCATCGATGAGCTTCGCGTCCGCCTCGCCGAGTTCGCCGGCGAAGATGCGGCATCGGCGGCGGTCGCAACGGCGCGCGATCAGCGAGACTCGCTTCTCTCCGAGCTTGCGACGCTGCGCGCACGTGTCGCCGAACTGGAGGCCTCGCGAGCGCCGGCCACGAGTGAATCGGATGACGAGACCGACGAAGACTCAGGCAAACCGGAGAACGAGGCACGTGCGCGTATCGCCGAGGTGATGGCCTATGCCGAATCGCTGGAAAGCGAACTCGCCGAGTTGCGGGCGCAAACCGAGGCCCCGCCGGAGCCGGCGCCGCTTCCCAAGCCGAGCAAGGTCGTCCTGCCGACGCGGCAAACGCCGTCATGGCGCCAGCATCTGGTTGCCGGCATAGCCCGCCACTCGCGCCGCGGGTAGCCGCGCCGGCGGCGGCTTCGGCCGTCGCCGCGACCGGCGAGTTTTTCGACGCCAACGGTTGGTCCCAAATGCGGGGAACCAAGCGTTGGCGTCGCCGCTTCAGCGGTGCGCGCCGAGCCAGCCCATCATGATGCGGTTGAACACCGCGGGATGCTCGACATTCGGAAGATGGCGGGCCTGGGCGATCTCCTCGTAGCGGGCGCCGGGGATCAGCGCGGCAATCCGCTTGTTCTCGGCCGGCGGCGTACCTTGATCGTCGGCACCGCAGACGACCAGCGTGGAAATTTTGAGCGCCGGCAGGCGCGCGACGAAATCGAAGTTCAAGATCGCGGCGGCGCAGCCGAGGAAGCCGCGCGCCGTGGTGCCGACGATGGTGTCGCGAATCTGCATCCAGCGGCCGGGGTTGCGCGATTTGAACGATTCGGTGAACCAGCGATCCATGGTGCCGTCGGCCAGGGGAGCGAGCGAGCTGGCCTCGGTCGCGGCGGCGATGCGCGGCATCCAAGCCGCCTTCGCATCGGGTTGGGTGGCGGGCAGCGTGTCGCACAGCATCAGCGATGCCAGCTTGCCGCCGTGATTGATCCCGAAGGCCTGGCCGATCATGCCGCCGATCGACAGGCCGATATAGTGGACGTGGCGTATGCCGAGCGCGTCGATGACCGAAGCGACGTCGGCGGCGAGCTGGTCCATTGTGTAATCGCCGGCGACAGGGTCGCTGCCGCCATGGCCGCGCATGTCGACGCGCAGCACGCGAAACCCCGCCGCCAGCAAGGGCGGCAGCTGCTCGGCCCACATGCCGCTATCCGAGGATAGCGAGTGGGTGAAGCAGACCACGGGCCCATCTTCCGGCCCGGCGAGATCGTAATAGAGCCGGCGTCCGGCAAGCGGCAGCAGCATCGATGGACCCTCCTATTGCGCGTCTACGTCTCGTCGCGCCGAGGGTATCGTATTCGCGGCAAACGCGCGAGACGGCTCGTCAGCCGCCGGCAGGCCGCGCGTATTTGCGCAGCATGGCGGCGAAGGCCGTGAAGACCTTGCGCATCTGCGGGCCCTTATAGGGAAACATGTCGGGCGGATCCATCGCGTGGACGATCATCGCCACGTCGGCCTCGAAGAGCAACAGCCTGCCATCCGGCAACTCGCCGCAATCGATCGCGAAATAGGCCAGCCCGATGCGCTCGGCGATGGCGCGCAGCGCCGCCTTGTGGCGTACCGCGAAATCGTCGTCGAACGCCGCCATGAAGCGCGCCTCTTCCTCGCGTTTCACCGCGCTTTCGGTCATGCCGGCATTGAGGTAATGCACCATCCAATGCTGCGACACCGCCATGTGACAGGCGTAAGGCTCCCCATCGATCAGCGCGATACGGTACTTGCGAAAGAGCCCGTCGGCACTGCGATAGTCGACGAAAGGCGAGATATAGAATTCCGCTTCGGGCCGTCCTTGCAGATAATCGACCACAGCCGCGGCGTCGTCGAGCTTCGACAACCCGTCGCCGGCATGCGATCCGATTGGCCGCGCGATGATCGGAAAATTGCCACCGACGAAGAGGCTCACCACCGCCGTCGCACCCGAGCCGATGCACTCCAGCGTTTCACGGGCGACACGCAGGGTCGGCGGAATGGCGGTGCCATTCATCGCCTGGAGCAGCGCACAGGCGGCGTCGCGCGACAGCTCGGCGATACGTGCCGGCGCGTTGAGCACCGGCCGCTTCCAGTCACGGATCAGCGTAGCGACCTCGCACAACACGGCGCGATTGTCGTCCGATTCGCCGACCGCGACGATAGCGAGATCGTGCTCCGGAATGATCGCCGGCAGCGGCGCGCCAGGAACGACATAGAGGAGGTCGAGGGTGATATTCGATCCGTCGAGCAGAAATTCGAGCGGCGCATTCGCCATGAAGTCGCCGGGCGCGACGAGGGCGAGCAGCCGGATCGCGTCGCTCTTCGCCGTGGTAGGCCGGCGGCGATAGAGCCGATTCCGCTGCAGTGCCTGCGCCTGGAGCTGCAGCCCGTCGGCGCGCGCGCCGTAGAGCTGCTTGATCGCCGAAAGATCCATCAGCGCCGCAGTGTCGCACGCGTCGCGCAGGAAGCGTTCGGTCAGCGATTGCTGGAGCGGCGTGAGATTGACGCAGTCGAACGCCATCTTCGCCAATGCCGCCACCCCGATGATGGATACCGGCTCGTCGGCGCGCGAGCGGTCGTCCGACATGGCGGCGAAAGTCATGTCTGCCCTGCTATCCTTTATGCGGCCTGGATTCTCGCCGTGCCGGCACGGCCAAAGGCGAGCGTTGCCTCCACCAGCGCATCGATATCCTCTGGTCCGGTGCGGTGATTGACGATCGCCGCGCGGATCGCGAGGCGGCCGCCGATCGTCGTCGTTGACGGCGCCACGATGCCAGACTCATGGAGATCGGCGACGACCCGGGCGTTGACCCGGTCGGATTCGGCGCTGCGGTAGCCGAAGCAGACGATGTTGAGACCGACGGGCGCCAGCAGCTCGAGCTCCGGCGACGCCGCGATCCGCTCGGCGAGGTAGCGGGCGAGCGTACAGCTGCGCGAAATCATCGCGCCGAGCGCATCGGTGCCATGGACCTTGAGGGTGAACCACGTCTTGAGCGCGCGAAAGCCGCGAGAAAGATCGGGGCCGAAATCGCACGGCCAGGGCGAGCCGGCGGCGAGGCCGCGCGTCTCGCGCCGCAGATACGCAGCCGGGGCGGCGAACGTGTCGCGATGACGCGTGCCGTCGCGCACCAGGATGAAACCGGCATCGTACGGCACCTGGCCCCATTTGTGGAAGTCGAAGGCCACCGAATCGGCGCGCTCGAGCCCGGCGAGACGCGGCGCGAGATCGGGCGCGAGTGTCGCCAGCGCCCCGTAGGCGCCATCGACATGGAACCAGAGCTTCTCGCGCTGCGCGAGCGTCGCCAGCCCGTTCAGATCGTCGATGGCGCCGGTATCGACCGTGCCCGCGGTACCGACGACGAGAAACGGCGTGAACCCCTTGCGGCGATCGGCGGCGATGGTGTTTTCCAGCGCGGCAAGATCGATCCGGTATTGATCGTCGGTCGGGATGACGTGGAGCGCCATACTTCCGAGACCGGAGAGATCCATAGCCTGGCTGATACAGCCATGCGCCGCCGCCGACGTATAGGCTATCAGGCGCTTGCCGCTGGCCGCGACGCCTCGGCGGCGCACGGCAGGGCCGACGGCGGCAGTGCGGGCGACGAGCACGCCGATGAGATTGGCCATCGAGGTGCCGGTGACGAAGAGGCCGGATGCGGTCTCGGGGAAACCGAAGAGCTCGCGCACCCATTGGACGATCTGGCGCTCGACCTCGATCGGCACATGATCGCGCCCGCCGAGATTGGCGTTGAGACCGGCGGCCAGCATCTCCGCCAGCATGCCGGCCGGATTGCCGCCGCCATGAACCCAGCCCATGAAACCGGGATGGGCATTGCCGACGGCATAGGGAAGGATGTGCTGCATGAAATCATCATGCACGGCCGCCAGACCCGTCGGCGCCGTCGGAACCGGGCGGCGAAAGCGATCGCGCACATTCGCGGGGATCGGCTGCCAGACCGGCCGTTCTCGGATGTGCTCGAGATAATCGATGATGTCATCGAGCATCCGGTGTCCTTGCGCACGGAAGCTCTGCCAATCCGCGGGATCGAGGGTACCGTCAACTTTGGGGGCGACGCTCGTGGTCATCGCCGAGATCGTCCGACATTCGGGTTAATTTTGTCTTGAAATCGAGATAATGGAGAGAAGCCGTTTCGACAGGGCCGAGCAGCGGATCACCGATCAGACCAGGATCGAGATGCTCGTGCCTTTCGCGCTGCCGCCGGATTTGGCGGGCGGCGTCGCGGCGTGCACCGCAACGGCAACGTCCGGCTCGCCCGCGGCTGGCGGGTTGAGCGGCACTGGCGCCGGCGCAACCGCATTCGGGCCGGCGGCACCGGTCTCGGCGGCATGTGCCTCTTCCCGCAGCGTCTCCCGGCTCGGCACCTGAAAGGTCACGTCGCCGGTCTCGGGGTTCAACCGCTCGAAGATGACTTCTCGTGCCGCCGGGTCATACCGAAGATTGGGCGACGGATATGCAGCATTTGATATCTTCATGACTGCCCCTGTGCTCCCGGATAAGCTTTTGGGAGACAATCTTTTCTTCTATATCCCCGAATATCTATTTGCAATATTAACTTATTTACGAAAATCTAGATCAATATTATTGCAAAACCTGCAAATTTCAGCCCTGCCCGGTCTTCTCCCGCAGTAACTTCAGCAGAGCGTCGACCTGGCCGCCGCCGCGCTGAATGACCGAGGCGAATTCCTGGCGTTCGGTCAGCGCCATGCTGACGCCCTCGACGGTGACATCGGTTATCTTGTAGCCGTCACCGGTCTTATTGACGCGCCAATCCACCTTGACTGGCGGCTGGCTGCTGTTGGGCAGAGCGATCTCGCTCTGAACGAACGCGCCGTTGTCGCCTTCCGGGCGTGAGCTCAGGACCTTGAGTCGCTGCCCCGCATAAGCGTTGAAGCGGACCGTATAGGCATGGATGACATAGGTCTCGAAGAGCTTGATAAACTCCTGCCGCTGCGCCTCGCTCGCGGTACGCCAGTACGGTCCGAGCACGAAACGTGCGATTGACGGCAGATCGAAGGACCGCTCGAAGAGAACGCGGAACTGCCGCTCGCGCTCGGCCTCGGAGGCCGTCGATGTCAGCACGTTGATCGCCTTTGACCCGAGATCGGCGATGAATCCAGCGGGATCGTTCGCCGCGCGGGACGGCGTTGGCATGCCCACGGCAAGGGCGAGAACCATGATTACGATCCGTGAGGCGAATCGAATGAACATCGGGATCCTCGTTTTTCCCAGTCGCGAGGTGCGGCACGGGTTAAATCGCTACGCTCACCGTCCCAGTCAACGGTCTCGGGCGCGGTTAATTCCCTGCGCCGTCCAATTTCGTCGTGCCTTGCATCCTCGCCGGTGAGCACCGTACCGGTGCCGCGTAGCCTGTCCGAGTGGCCACCGTTGGGCTACAGTGCGATAGTCGCGGCCACCGCCGGACGAGGCCCGTCGCCGCGCATCGATTGGAGGACATCGATGAAGCTGTTCAGCCCCGCCGCGCACGACACGCTGCTGCCTGCCGAGACCACATCCTTTCCTTCGCCCGTACCGACACAGATCGTCGCGAGCGAGGAATACGCACCGCCGCCACAGAACGCCAAGCAGCGCGAGGTCGAAGCCCGCCTCAAGGCGCTCTCGGCCGATCTAGCGAAGCAGCAAGGCATGAGCCGTCGGCGTTTCTTCCAGACCGCCGCTGGGATGGCGGCCTCTTTCGTCGCGATGAATGAGGTCTATGGTCCGCTCTTCGCCGCCAGCCATGCCGAGGCGGCGACGCCGGAAATGGCCGAGCAGCGCGCCGCCGCCCTCGCCGGCCAGTTCGTCATGGATACGCACACCCATTTCCTGCGCGACGACACGCGCCTCACCGGCTTCGTCAAGCAGCGCGAGGCGGTCGGGAAGGCGGGCTGGAACAGGGCGCTCGCCGACAAGGAGCAGACGCTCGACGACCTCAAATACGACAATTACTTCAAGGAAATCTATCTCGACAGCGACACCAAGGTAGCCCTCCTGACCAATTCGCCCTCGGAGGTTCCGGAGGACTGGTTTCTCACCAACGAGATGGTGTTCCGCACGCGCGAGAAGGTCAACCAGGCGGCCGGCTCCCGCCGCATGCTGGCGCATTACACGATCACGCCCGGCCAGCCCGGCTGGCTTGACGGGATCGACCGCGCGATCGCCGAGTTCAAGCCCGATTCGTGGAAGGCCTACACGATCGGCGACAATACCCACAAGGA
>DATAQP010000203.1:0-8824 GCA_036264595.1 Allostellaceae bacterium | reverse complement strand
GTCGCATTCGTCCGCGACCGGCTTGGCCCCCCTACGCAGCGCCTCGTCGACGGCGTCGGCGCAGCGCTGGTGACGGTCGTCGCGATCCTTGTGGCCTGGAACGGCCTGAAGCTCGGCTGGCTCACGACGGGGCAGACGACGGGCTCCGGCCTGCCGCTGCAATGGACGTTCTATCCGATGGGCGCCGGGGCCGCCTGCATGGCGGTGTTCGCCGTCGACATATTCCTGGCTCGCCCGGTGCGCGACACCCTGGCCGCACTCGCCGTGCTGGCCGTGGCGGCCGTCGGCTACCTCGCGGTCTCAACGCTTGCTCCCGACGCGACGCCGTCCTCCGGCACGCTGATGCTCGCCGGGTTCGCGGTAACGCTGGCCGGCGGGCTGCCGATCGGCTTCGCGCTCGCGCTCGCCGCCTTGATTTTCATCTGGACCGAGGGGACACTGCCCGGCGTGATCTTCGCGCAGCAGATGGCTCGCGGGATCGACAATTTCGTCCTGCTCGCAATCCCGTTCTTCATCCTGGTCGGCTACGTGATGGAGGCGAACGGCATGTCCGTCCGCCTGATCGAGCTCCTGCAGCGCGGCGTCGGCAGGCTGCGCGGCGGGCTCAACGTCGTCATGGTGCTGGCGATGGTGATCTTCTCCGGCATCTCGGGCTCGAAGATGGCCGATGTCGCCGCCGTCGGCTCGGTGCTCATCCCCGCGGCGCGGCGAGCCCGGCAGAATCCCGGCAATGCCGTCGCCCTGCTCGCCGCCTCGGCGGTGATGGCCGAGACGATCCCGCCCTGCATCAATCTCATCATCCTCGGCTTCGTCGCCAATATCTCGATCGGCGGGCTCTTTGTCGCCGGGCTCATCCCGGCCGGGCTGATGGCGCTCGCCCTCATCGTCGTCGCCATCGCCTTCGGCACAAGGTCCGCCTTCGCCGAGGACGACCTGCGCCCGAAGACGTCGCTCGCCGCCCTCGCCGGCAGCGCCCTCGTCTCATTGGGCCTCATCCTCATCATCTTTGTCGGCTTTCGCTCCGGCTTCGCGACGGCGACGGAGATCTCCGCCTTCGCCGTGCTCTACTCGCTGGTCGTCGGCGGCATCGTCTTCCGCGAGCTGACCTGGCGCTCGGCGGCGCGCACCTTCGTGCACTCGGCGACGCGCTCCGGTCTCGTCCTCTTCATCGTCGCCGCGGCGCAGAGCTTCGCCTTCACCCTGACCATCCAGCAGATCCCGCACGCCCTGGCGCAGACCATGGTCGAGCTCTCGCACAGCGCCGGCAGCTGGCTCTTCATGCTGCTCTCGATCTTCATCCTCATCGTCATGGGCTCGGTGCTCGAAGGCGCCGCCGCGCTCATCATCTTCGGGCCGCTCCTCGTCCCCGTCGCGGCGACGCTCGGCATCGCGCCGCTCCATTACGGCGTCGTGCTGGTGATCAGCATGGGGGTCGGGCTCTTCGCCCCGCCGCTCGGCCTCGGCCTCTACGGCTCATGCCTGATCGGCGGCGTGCCGATCGAGGTCACGGTGAAGCCGATGATGAAATATCTCGGCCTCTTGTTTCTCTGCCTGCTGGTCATCGCCTTCGTGCCGGCGCTGACCCTGTGGCTGCCGCGCGGCCTCGGCTATTAGGCAAAACGGCAACGTCGTCGGCGAAAAAGGCGCCAGGTCGTGACTGCGTTGTCAGCTGCTCGATAGCGGGAAGAGGTTCAGCAGGGACCACGCCACGAGGCTCAGCACGGCCCAGGGCACGACGATGATGGCCACCCAGACCGCGAGCTTCAGCAGGGGCCGCAGACGTTTCGTGACCGGTCGCTCGACCTCCAGCGCGAAATCCGACCGCCTGTCGGACCAGTGGTAGACCACGCCCATTGCCGTACCTTTCGCATTGCCCATCGCTCCGGAGATGGGGTGTTTCCTCCACGTGACGCCATGGCCGCGTGTTGCCATCCCGGAGATCGGGCCTATTTCGATAATGGCGGCAACGCCGGCTTCGACTTCACCCGGCCCAGATAATCCCCGTGCGGTGGGCGTGGCGAGCGTCAAAGGAATGACCGCGGCGCGCCTATCCGCCGCGGTCGCCCGGCGATGCGGCGCGTTCGGTCATCACGAGGTATGTCCAAAATAGTTCTTTTTTAAATAACGAATCGGATATATATTAGGGGGTGATGGATATGGGGAGAGCCCTTTGCCGAGCTGGACGACTGCGACAACCGACGGTGCGTGCGCGCTTTCCAATTCTCCCTACAGGGGAGGAGCCCCTCGTCGCTCACCCATGCAGGCCTGTTTTTCTTCTGTAATTAACAGGCGGATCACCCGCAGGCCGTGTGTCATTATCGGTTCCCCTGAGCCAAGGCAGCGCCAGCAGCGAGAGCAGAAAGAACGCGCCGAGCGCCAGGAACGCCTCGTTCATGCTGGCGGTGGCGGCGGCGCGTTCGACCAGCGGCTGCACGAACTCCTTGGTCGCCGCGTCGATCGGGCCGAGCGGCACGTTGTGAAAGCGCTCGAGCGGCAGGCCGACGAAGCGGGCGGCGTCGGGATCGCCCGCCTGCAGCCGCGCCACCAGGGCGGCGGCATGGCTCGGTGCTCTGATCTCCAGAATGGTGTCGATGAGGGCGATCCATATCGCCCCGCCGAGATTGCGCATCAGGTTGAAGAGGCCGCTGGCATGGGCGAGGGCGGCGCCATGCCTTCCCTCGAGCGCCACCGCCATGGTCGGCAGGATGCACAGCATGATGCCGCCGCCGCGCAGGATCTGCGGCCAGACCAGGCCGGGGAAATCGGCGGCGGGAAAATCGGTCGCCGGGGTGATAAAGCCGTTGGCGATGAGGCCGGCGGCGAACAGCAGATAGCCGCAGGCGGTCAGCGCGCGCGCCGCGACGCCCTTCTCGAGCAGGGCGGCGACCGGGGCGCTGATCAGCTGGGCGACGCCGGTGACGATCATCGCCTCGCCGATCTCCAGCGCGGTATGGCCGCGCACGTAGAAGAGGAAGCGCGGCAGCAGATAGATCGAGCCGTAGAGCCCGCCGCCGAGCACGAAGCTGTAGAAGCAGCTGCAGGCGAAGCCGCAATCGCGCAGCAGACGCAGATCGACGAGCGGTGGCGTGCGCGTCAGGCAGCGGTGGATGGCGCCGGCGCCGCTCGTCGCGCAGAGGGCGAGGAGGGCGAGCGAGGCGGGGTCGGTCCAGCCGCGCACCGGCGCTTCCTTGAGCGCCAGCTCGAGCGTCGCCAGGGTGACGACGAGAAAGCCCAGCCCGACGAGATCGAGGCGGCGCACCGCGCTGCGGTCGCCCGGCGCGGTGCGCAGGAAGAGCGCGGCGGTCATCGCCGAGAGAAGACCCGGCACGGTGTTGACGAGGAACAGCCAGGGCCAGGAATAGGTCTCGGTGATGTAGCCGCCCAAGGTCGGGCCGAGCGTCGGCGCCAGCATGGCGACGCTGCCGGCGATCGTCGTCGCGCGGACGTGCAGCCGCTCGGGAAAGAGGGCGAAGACGGCGGTGAACACTGCCGGGATCATCGCCCCGCCGCAGAAGCCCTGGACGATGCGGAAGGCGATCAGCACGGCGAAGCCGCCGCTCGCCGCGCAGCCGGCGCTCGCCAGGGTGAAGCCGGCGACCGCGGCGAGAAACAGGCTGCGCAGCGACAGCAGCTGGGTCAGCCAGCCGGTCAGCGGGATGGCGATGATCTCGGCGATCAGATAGGCGGTCTGGATCCAGCTCAGCTGGTCGAGCGGGATGGCGAGGCCGGCCTGGATCTCGGGCAGCGAGCTGGCGACGATCTGGATGTCGAGGATGGCCATGAACATGCCGACGCACATCGCCAGATAGCCGATCCAGACGGCGCTGCTGCGCTGCGCACGGGCGATGTCCTCGATGGCTTGCGTCAAATCGGCACGCGGTCCTCGGCCAGGGAAACGAGCGGCGCCGACAATAGAGGCTGCGGCGACGGCGCGACAGCGACGAAGCAGCGCACCATCGTGCCGGGCCACGGGATGGGCGCGCCGGAACATGGGGGCGGTGCACCCGTTCCCACGCCATGACAACACCACAGATCATCATCTTCGCAATTCTCGCCGCGATGTTGGGTCTTTTTGTGTGGGATCGGCTGCGCTACGACCTCGTCGCGCTGCTCGCCCTGCTCGCCGCGGCGGTGAGCGGAATCATCCCGCCCGAGAAAGCCTTCACCGGCTTCAGCAACGAGGTCGTGCCGCTGATCGCCGGCGCGCTCGTCGTCAGCACCGCGATCGCCAATTCCGGTCTCGTCGACAGGCTGGTGCGGCGTCTCGCGCCCTATCTGAGATCGCCCGATCTCCAGGTTGGCATGCTCGTCGCCCTGGTCACCGCGCTCTCCGCCTTCATGAAGAATATCGGCGCCCTGGCAATCTTCCTGCCGGTCGCCTTCCAACTCGCCCAGCGCGGCGGCCGCTCGGCCTCCGAGTTCCTCATGCCGCTATCCTTCGGCTCGCTCGTCGGCGGGCTGGCGACGTTGATCGGCACTTCGCCCAACATCCTGATCTCCGGCATTCGCCACGAGCTTGTCGGCGCGCCCTTCTCGATGTTCGACTTCACGCCGGTCGGCGCCGGCATCGCCGTTTGCGGCGTCATCTTCCTCTCCTTCGGCTGGCGCCTGCTGCCGCACGGCCTCAAGCCGCAGGCCAGCCCCGAGGCGATCTTCAAGATCGAGGACTACACCGCCGAGGCGGCGCTGCTACCGGGCTCGCCGCTGGTCGGCAAGACGGTGGGCGATCTCGAGGCGCTTGGCGACGGCGAGTTGCACATCGCGGCGATCATCCGCGAGCAGTCGCGGCGCTACGTGCCGACGAGCGGCTGGACGCTGTTCGAGAATGACATATTGGTGCTCGAGAGCGCGCCTCATCTGCTCGATTCGGTGGTCGAGACGGCGAAGCTCGCGCTGGTCGGCATTGAGGACTTGCCGAAAGAGACGCAACGCGCCGGTAATCTCGCCAATGTCGAGGCGGTGGTCACCGCCGACTCCGTGATGGTCGGCGCCTCGCCGGTCCAGCTCCGCCTGCGCGGGCGCTACGGCGTCAATCTGCTGGCGATGTCGCGGCGCGGCCGGCGCACCACGGCGCGGCTGCGCAGCATCCGCTTCCAGGCCGGCGACGTCGTCGTCTTGCAGGGCGACGCGCAATCGATGTCCGACACGCTGGCCGAGCTCGGCTGCCTGCCGCTCGCCGAGCGCAACCTACGCTTCGGCAAACCGCGCCAGCAAGTGCTCTCGCTTCTCATCCTGGCCGCGGCCATGATCGTCTCGGCGCTGGAGATCCTGCCGGTCGGCGTCACCTTCGTCATCGCGGCGACGCTCGTCGCGCTGTTCGGCATCCTCACCATGCGCGAGATCTACGACGCCATCGAATGGCCGATCCTCGTGCTGCTGGGCGCCTTGATCCCAGTCGGCGAGGCGGTCCGCCACACCGGCGCCACCGATCTCATCGCCCACTGGATCTCGAGCCTCGCCGTCATGCTGCCGAGCTTCGGCGCGCTCAGCCTCGTCATGCTGATCACCATGCTGCTGACGCCGATCCTGCATCATGCCGCGGCCGTCATCGTCATGGGACCGGTCGCCGCCGCGCTCGCCAAGCAGCTCGGCTTCAACATCGATCCCTTCCTGATGGCTGTCGCGGTCGGCGCAGGCAGCGATTTCCTGTCGCCGATCGGCCATCAGTGCAATACGCTCGTGCTCGGCCCGGGCGGCTATCGCTTCACCGATTACTGGCGGCTCGGCCTGCCGTTGTCGACCATCGTGCTGGTCGTCGGCGTGCCGCTGATCATGATGGTCTGGCCGCTGCGCTAGCAGCCGGCGAAAGAGGAGGCTGGTATTGAGGACAATGCTTCTCGTTTCTGTCGCGGTGACGCTCGCCGGCTGCGGCTATTATCGCTGGCACAAGGACGGTCAGGGCACTGCCAGCTTCCAGCAGGACAGCACCGAATGCGAGCAGCAGGCGGCGCCCGGCAAGTGGCAGGACTGCATGCTTGGCAAAGGCTGGACCTACGGCGGGCGGATATGAGCACCCGCCAGCCTCGCCGGGGTCCGGTATTATTTCGGCGACATCACCATGATCATCTGGCGGCCTTCCATGCGCGGGAACTGCTCGACCTTGGCGATCGCGTCGAGGTCGTCCTTGACCCGCATCAGCACGTTCATGCCGAGATCCTGGTGGGCAAGCTCGCGGCCGCGGAAGCGCATGGTCACCTTCACCTTGTCGCCTTCCTCGATGAAGCTGACCATGCTGCGCATCTTGACGTCGTAATCGTGCTGATCGATGCCAGGGCGCAGCTTGATCTCCTTGACCTCGATGACCTTCTGCTTCTTGCGCGCCTCGTTCTTCTTCTTCTGTTCCTCGTATTTGTACTTGCCGTAATCGAGGATCTTGCAGACCGGCGGGTCGGCGCCTGGTGCGACCTCGACCAAGTCGAGACCGGCCTGATCGGCCATATTGAGCGCTTCGTTCCGGCTGACTACTCCGACCATGCGTCCCTGCTCATCGACGAGGCGGACGCTGGGGACGGTGATTTCTTCATTGACGCGCGGACCTTCGCGGGTCGGCGTGAAATTCATTGGTGGCCTGGCTATTTACGTTCTCCTGCAAAACATCGACATGGCGCCTCGCAGACGGCATCCTGCCGCGTGCCGGCGCGTCGCATCGTCCTCATCCATGGGGGAGTGCGGACTCGGCAGTCAATCTAGCGATGGCCGCGTCGAGCGCAAGAATTTCTTGCTCTTTGCCGCCCAGGCGGCGCAGCGCGACAGTGCGCTGCTCGGCCTCGCGCTTGCCGACGACGAGCATGATCGGCACTTTCGCTAGGCTGTGCTCGCGCACCTTGTAGTTGATCTTCTCGTTGGCGAGATCGGTCTCGACGCGCAGCCCTCGGGCGCGGCACAGCGCGCCGACCTCCTCGCCGTAGGCGTCGGCATCCGAGGTGATGGTCGCCACCACGGCCTGGACTGGCGCCAGCCAAAGCGGGAACTTGCCGGCATATTGCTCGATCAGGATGGCGATGAAGCGCTCCATCGAGCCGAAGATGGCGCGGTGCAGCATGACCGGCCGATGACGCTGGCCGTCCTCGCCGATATAGCTGGCGTCGAGCCGCTCGGGCAGAACGAAATCGACCTGCAGAGTGCCGCATTGCCAATCGCGGCCGATCGCGTCGCGCAGCACGAATTCGAGCTTCGGGCCATAGAAGGCGCCTTCGCCGGGATTCATCGTATAGGGCAGGCCGGCTGCCTCGACCGCGATGCGCAGCGCCTCCTCGGCGCGATCCCAGACCTCATCAGTGCCGGCGCGCACGTTCGGCCGGTCGGAGAACTTCACCGAGACCTCGTCGAAGCCGAAATCCTTGTAGACTACACGCAAGAGGTCGCAGAACTTGATGCTCTCGGCAGTGATCTGATCCTCGGCGCAGAAGATATGCGCATCGTCCTGGGTGAAGGCGCGCACCCGCATGACGCCGTGCAGCGCACCCGACGGCTCGTTGCGATGGCACGAGCCGAACTCGGCGATGCGCAGCGGCAGGTCGCGATAGCTCTTCAGCCCCTGGCGGAAAATCTGCACGTGGCCGGGACAGTTCATCGGCTTGAGCGCCAGGACTTTCTCGTCGGCGCTCTGCGCGATGAACATGTTCTCGCGGAACTTCTCCCAATGGCCCGAGGCTTCCCAGAGGGCGCGATCGAGCAGCTGCGGCGTCTTGACTTCGACATAGCCGCCATCCTCGAGGCGGGCGCGCAGATAGTTCTCGATGATGCGCCACAGAGTCCAGCCCTTGGGATGCCAGAAGACGCTGCCGACCGCCTCCTCCTGCTGGTGGAAGAGGTCGAGCTCGCGGCCGAGGCGGCGATGGTCGCGCTTCTCGGCTTCCTCGAGCACGGTGAGATAGCGCGCGAGGTCCTTGTCGCTCGCCCAGGCGGTGCCGTAGACGCGCTGCAGCTGCGCGTTCCGGGCGTCGCCGCGCCAATAGGCGCCGGCCACCTTCATCAGCTTGAAAGCTTGGCCGAGCTTGCCGGTCGAAGGCAGATGCGGACCGACGCAGAGATCGACGAAGCGGCCTTGCTTGTAGATGGTGATCGGCTCGTCCGGCGGAATCTCGCCAATCCATTCTGCCTTGTATTTCTCGCCGATCGACTTGAAGAAGGCGACGGCCTCGTCGCGCGACCACACTTCGCGGGTGATCGTCTCGTCGCGCTGCACGATCTCGCGCATGCGCGCCTCGAGCTTGGCGAGATCGTCCGGGGTGAACGGCTCGTCGCGGGCGAAATCGTAGTAAAAGCCGTTCTCGGTCGCCGGGCCGAAGGTCACCTGGACGTCAGGGTAGAGCTCCTTCGCCGCCTCGGCGAGGACATGCGCCGCGTCATGGCGCAGCACCTCGAGCGCCTCGGGCGAGTCGCGCGTGACGATGGCGATCCTGGCGTCGCCGGCAATCGGTGCCGAGAGATCCTTGAGTTCGCCGTCGACGCGCATGACGATGGCCGCTTTGGCGAGGCCAGGGCCGATCGAGGCGGCGATTTCAGCGCCGGTGATGGGGCCGGGATAGCTCCTGGTCGCGCCGTCCGGCAAGGTGATAGTGACGGTCATGCCCGGGGTTTAGCCGAAGCCGAGCGTGGCGGCAACCTCGGCGACCGCGAGATCGGCCAAATTGGACCGCTGCAGGACAATGATCTCCGCGCCGCGCGGCGCGGTGAGGGCGGGATCTGAGGCGCCCGAATAGAGCACGGTCGCCTTGCAACCGGCGGCAACCAGGAGATGCATCGGTCCAGTGTCGTTGCCGATCGCGCGCAGGGCGCGGCGGCCGAGCGCGACGATGTCGCCGAAGCTCGTCTGGCCGGT
>DATAQP010000142.1:0-8611 GCA_036264595.1 Allostellaceae bacterium | reverse complement strand
CCGGTATCGATGCCGATGCGGTTGCGCCTGATCTCCGGCGTCTCGGTGATCGTGTGGCCATGCACCACGATCTTGCCGAAATCCTGGCGCGAGTGGAGGAACTCGTCGCGGATCCACAGCATGTCGCTCGGCCGCTGATCCTCGAGCGGCACGCCTGGCTTTATGCCGGCATGGACGAAATAGAAATCGCCCTCGACATGGCTGAGCTGGAGGCCGCGCAGGAAGGCGAGGTGGTGCTCGGGCAGCTTGGCGCGCAGCTCCTCCTGGGCGCGCACCAGATCGCGGTCTGAGGAGGGCGGCCGGATGCCGTAGGAGAGCAGGGTCGCCGCCCCGCCATAGCCGAGCCAGGCCGGGCCGATCTGCACGTCGACGAGGAATTGCAGCATGCTGTCCTCGTGATTGCCGAGCAGCAGGAAGCGCTCGAAACCAGCCAGCGGCTGGTCGATCAACCGGTCGACGACCTCGCGCGACTGGGTGCCGCGATCGACGTAATCACCGAGATAGACGATTGCGTTGCGCGCCGCCCCGGCCGCGGCAGCATCGTCGGCGATGCGGCGCTCGAGCTCGCTCAAAAGGTCGAGCCGACCGTGAATGTCGCCGACGGCATAGAGCCGCGTGTCCTCGGCAATGCGAGGAGGAACGGCCGGCGATGTCGATGCGCGCGAACCAAAGAGCTTGGCGAACATGGCGGGAATATAGGGAATGCCGGCGCGCTCCGCCATGCGCCCGATGTCATCGTGCCCGATGACATCCTGTGGGAACGCAGCGCTCATCAGCCGGTCGTGCCGGTGAGGTCCTCGGCGCGACCCCGGCTGAGCTCGACCCAGCGCGCGCGGCCGCCGCGATTGTCGAGATAGGCGACCAGAGCGGCGACGACGCGGCGGTCGAAGAGCGAGCCGACCTTGCCGAGCAGCTCGGTCAGCGCCGCATCGACATCGCTGCCGGCGCGGTAGGCGCGCGGGCTGGCCATGGCGACGAAGGCATTGGCCACCGCGACGATGCGGGCGCTGACGGCGATCGCCTCGCCCTTGAGGCCGTGCGGTCCGCTGCCGTCCCAATGCTCCTGCATCTGGCGCAGCGTCGCGACCACCGGCCCGTCGAACTCGATGCCGGCGATGATGTCGGCGGTCGCCTGGATCGACGAGCGGATGAGGGCGATCTCTTCCGTGCTCAGCTTGCCCGCCTTGGAGAGCAGCTCGGTCGGCACCAGAAGCTTGCCGAAATTCATCAGATTACCCGCCGTCTCGGCGGTCTCGGCGAGGACCGGGTCGAGCCCCATCTCGCCGGCGATGGCAAAAGCGAGGGCGGCGACGCGGGTCGACTGGTCGGCGGCGTAACGGTCGCGCCGGTCGACGGCGGCGGTCATCGCCCGCACCAGCTGCTTCAAGATGCGCTCGCGGCGCTCGCGCTCGCGCACGACGTCGGTGACGTCCTGCTCGACGACGAGGACGCTGCGCGGCAGATCGGGGCCTTCGGGCAGCGGGACATGCGCCGATTGCAGGACGGTCGCCTCGCCGTCGTGCTCGCTGCGAGCGATGCGCCGAACCGGCGTATCGCCGGCGAGGGCTTCCTTGTTCGGCCGGACATAGCGCTCGGCGACGGCGGGGCCGAGCACCTGGGCGAGCGATTTGCCGAGGAGGTCGGTCTCGGCGAGCCCGGCGCGGCGCGCCGCCTCGCGATTGGCGAAGCGGTAACGCCCGTCCTCGTCAACGATGAAGATGGCGTTGGGCTGGCTGTCGGTGACCAGGCGCAGAAGCTTGCCCTGGCTGGCGAAACGCTCGGCGAGGGCACGGAAATCCGCCGCTGCCTGCGCCGCCCGGCGCGACGTCGCATAGTACCAGACGGCGGCCAGCACGACGGCGAGCATCGCCAGGCCGAGCGCGGCATAGATGGCGAGCCTGGTGCTGCGGCGGTCGCTCTCGCCGAGCGCCACATCGCGCTCGACCTGGTAGACGACAACCCACGGTGTCGCCGCCACCGCGCGGCCGGTCACCAGCACCGGGATGCCGCGATAATCGCGCTTCAGCGCGAAGCCACCCGGCGCATCGAGGGCGAAGGCTTCGGCGAGGTCCTGCGTGTCGCGGGCGGCGCGGCGCTGCAGCGCCGAGGTGCCGTCGGAGAGCGGCGAGAGATATTCGACGGCTGCGCCGGCCGGGCGCACGAGCACGGTTTCCGCCCCTTTCTCGGCCGGGCCGGGCGGGCGCAGCAGAGAAAAGAGCTCGCCGGCGACCGGCTTCAAGCCGAGCGCATAGCCGATCTGCCGGCTGTCGCCGCCCTCGACGCTGAAGATGGGGACGACGAAGGCCATTGCCGGGGCGCCGTCGGCGCCGGCGAAGATGTCGAGCAGCGCTCGTCCGCCCGCCGGCAAATCGGCGAGAAAGGCGGCGAGCCGTCCGTCGAGCGGCGGCATCTCCGGCGTGGCGACGAGCGGCCGCTTCTGCGCGTCGAGCAGGGCGATGCCGGCGATGCCGAGGCGGCGCAGATTGGCGTTGATCGCGGGCGGCGGGGCGGGATCGCGGAAGCCGCCGCGCTGCGCCGTGACGATCAGCAAGTTGCGCAGATAGCCGGCCTGCGCCGGCTCGTCGGCGACCTGGCTGCGATCGCCGGCCTCGGCCGAGAGCTCGGTCATGTAGAGCTGCACCGAGACATTCTCGGCGAGGCCGGTCATCTCGCCGAATTGGCGCTCGACCCAATCGGCCAAGGCGACCGCCCGGCCGTCGGCGATAAGGCCGAGCCGCGACTGCCAGGCGACGAGGTCGCGGGCGCGCTCGGCGGCGATGAAGCGATCGGCGAGCACGAAGCCGAGCAGCAGCAGGGCGACGAGAGCGCAGCCGGCGACGGCGATCGCGCCGCTGGCAAGCTGCGGGCGGAAGCGCGCCGCCGCGGAAACCTTTGAGGCCGCCAAAGCAAATTCCCCCTCGCTGCCCGGCATGCCGGGCACCGGTCGACGATGCCGAACCGACGCTTCGCGCCGGCCGCCACTATGCCGCAAGAATGCCAGCCGATGGTTAACCATTCCGTAAGCGGTGTGGCGCACTATCGCAACCGCCCTGCCCTATGAGCGAGTGGACCGCGTGCCAAATCGTCCCCTGGATGAGAAGAAGGCGAGCCAGGAGCGTCAGCTCTTCGAGTTCACCCAGCGCCTGGCGAAATTCCGCGCTGCGCGGCGGGCCATCCACATCCATCTCTCGCAGCTGCACGCTGACAACCGGCGCGGCCACCATATCCGCATTGCGGTCAATACCTTCGAGTTCCTGGTCAAGCAGATGGACGGGCAGATCTTCGCCCTCAGCAATGCCGACCTGATCTTCGTCTGCAAGGGCGCCGACATCGTGGCGATCGACGAGGCGGTCATGCGTCTGCGCCACCTCTTCAACGACGATCCGCTGACGCAGGATGTCGACGAGCACCAGAAGAGCCGCTTCTGCTCATGGTACGATCTCGAGCGGCAATACGCCGAGTTCCTCGCCGTCGTCCAGGCGCTCTACGACGAGGAGCAGAAGTGCAGCCGGCGCCTCGCCGCGATCAGCGGCCCGGGCCGGCCCAGCCAGTCGGCCGAGCTGCCTCCGCTCAGCCCGCATCGCCTCGGCGAGCTGGTCGATGCGATCTCGCGCGCCGACCTCTCGAACATGATGCGGCGCCAGGTCGTCTGCGCGATGATGCCGGGTACACCGCCGCAGCCGGTCTTCCGCGAGCTCTACATCTCGATCGACGAGCTGCGCGCCAGCGTCATGCCGGGCTACAACATCGCGAGCGACCGCTGGCTGTTCCAGCATCTGACGCAGACGCTCGATCTGCGCATGCTGCAGCTTCTGATGAAGAACGACGACCGCGCCATCGCCAGCGGCTTCAGCGTCAATCTCAACGTGGCGACGCTGCTCTCCGACCGCTTCCTCGCCTTCGACGCCAATCTCAAATCGGCGACGCGCGGCACCGTCATCTTCGAGCTGCAGACGATCGACATCTTCTCCGATCTCGGCGCCTATATCTTCGCCCGCGACTTCGTCAAGGAGCGCGGCTACCGCGTCTGCCTCGACGGTGTCACCGACCTCACCCTGCCGTTCATCGATCGCGAGCGGCTCGGTCTCGACATGATCAAGATCGTGTGGAACCCCGACATGCTGGGCAGCGGCCGCGAGGCGAAGCGCGACGAGTTCCGCAAGCTGATCGCCAGCTTCGGCCGCGCCCGCACGATATTGTGCCGGTGCGACAGCGAGGAGGCGGTGGCCACCGGCCAGTCGCTCGGCATCAGCCTCTTCCAGGGCCGCCATATCGACCGCCTGCTGGGCGTCGGCGCGCCGAGCGTCGGCGAGCTTCAGAAGCTGCGCGCCGCCGCCGCGATCAATCCACGTCGCTGACCGCGCGCCCCGGCGAGCAGCGCGGGCGACCGACGCGGCCGCCGCTCAAGCCAATAACTGCGTGGCGACGTCGAGCAGCTCGTCGGGATCGAAGGGTTTCGCCAGCACGGCATTGGCACCGAATTTCTGCGCGAATTTCAGGTAATCGATCTGGCTGCTGCCACCCCCGGATATCGCGATGATCGGCATGGCGGGGTTGCCGCGGCGAATCCGCTTGATCGTCTCCAAACCTTCCATGTCAGGCATGACGATATCGGTGATGACCAGGGCGAAGCTCTCGGCCGCCAGGCTCGCCAGCCCAGCCTCGCCATCGCGCGCACCGGTGACCGAATACCCCCGACGTTTCAGCAACCGGATGAGGAAAGCCCGCACCTCGTCGTCGTCGTCGATCACCAACACGTTGGCCATAAATACTCCCGTATCGCGCCCGCTCGACCGGAGTTTCTTTTACAATCCGCAACAAATTATTTAAGTCAAATAACATGAGCCGAGAGAAATACTGACCTGGCGAAACCTAGCAGGCCCAACCCGGAAGTCATCAAATATAAACTTCTGCGTGTTTTGCTAAGGGGTCGCGTCGATCCATCGGAGCCCGTTCTATGCAGTCCAAGATCGCAATCCTCGAAGAGCACGCCAGGGAGGGTTTCGACAACCGCCCGTCGCGCGCCGAGGCAGAAGCGGCCGTCACCACCCTCCTGCGCTGGGCGCACGATGATCCGACCCGCGAGGGTCTGCTCGAGACACCGGCGCGCGTCACCTCGCATTGCGAGCATCATCTGGCGCCGATTCGGGGCGTCGCCCATGTCGCCTATCTTCCCGACCGGCGGGTCGTCGGCATCAGCAAGCTCGCGCGCGCCGTCGACGCCTATGCGCGCCGGCTGCGGATCCAGGAGAAGATGACGGCGCAGATCGCCGAGGCGATCAACACGGCGTTGCGCCCGCGCGGCGTTTCCGTCGTCATCCAGGCGACCCATGGCTGCATGACGATGCGGGGAATCCAGAAAGCCGGCGCACGCCTGACCACCTCGCGGACGCTCGGCCTCTTCCAAACGGACGCTGACCTGCGCCGGCGGCTCGAGGTCATGATGGCCAGCGGCGGCAGCGCGCGGTAACCCCCGTGCCGCGGGCCGGCGCGCAGCAGCGCGCCGGTTTTGCTTGCCGCCGGGCCGGAACACCCGTAAACCCGGCTGAGCGCAATCATCCCGCACTCGCAATGGCCGACCGTATAAACCTCATCGCCGGCGTCGAGCGCCTGCACCACGCCCGCATCCTGTGCCTCGGCGACGTCATGCTCGACCATTACGTCTACGGCCAGGTCGAACGCGTCTCCCCCGAGGCGCCGATTCCCATATTGCGCGTCGAGCGCGAGACACGCACGCCCGGCGGCGCCGGCAATGTGCTGCGCAATCTCCAGGCGCTCGGTGCCCAGACCTGCTTCGTCTCGGTAATCGGCAACGATCCGGCGGGGCGCGAGCTCAACCGGCTGATCGCCGAGCCCGGCAATGTCGAGGCGCATATGCTGGTCGAGACCGGCCGCGTCACCACGTTGAAGACGCGCTACATCGCCGCCAACCAGCAGATGCTGCGCGCCGACCGCGAGAGCGTGGCGCCGCTCGGGCCTTATGTGCGTGCCGATTTCCTGCGCCTCATCGAGCACGCGATCGGCGAGCATGACGTCATCATCATCTCGGACTATGCCAAGGGGGTGATAGGCGAAGGCATCGCCGCCACCATCATCGCCGCCGCCCGGGCCGCGGGCAAACCGGTCGTCGTCGACCCCAAGGGGACCGATTACAGCGCCTATCGCGGCGCCAGCGTGCTGAAGCCGAATCGCCGCGAGCTCGCCCTGGCGACACGAATGCCCGTCGGCACGCAAGCCGAGATCGTCGCCGCCGCCCGGGCACTCATCGCGCAGGGCAACTTCGGCGCGGTGCTCGTCTCGCTGGGCGAGGACGGCATGATCCTGGTCGGGGCGGCCGGCACCGTCCATCCGCTCGCCGCCGCCGCGCGCGAGGTCTTCGACGTCTCGGGCGCCGGCGACACGGTGATCGCGACGCTCGCCGCCGGGCTCGCGGGCGGGCTCAGCCTGATCGAGGCGGCGTGGCTCGCCAATCTCGCCGCCGGCATCGTCGTCGGCAAGATCGGCACCGCGGTGACCCATGCGAGCGAGCTGCGCGAGGCGCTCGCCGATGCCGAGCACGGCCACAACAAGACGCGGCCGCTGGACCTCGCCCTCGAGCAGGTCGAGCGCTGGCGCGCGCGGCGGCTGACCATCGGCTTCACCAATGGCTGCTTCGACATCCTGCATCCCGGCCATGTCGCGCTGCTGGCGCAGGCCCGCGCCGCCTGCGACCGCCTCATCGTCGGCCTCAACAGCGACGCGTCGATCGCCCGCCTGAAGGGACCCGACCGGCCGGTCCAGGACGAGGCGGCGCGTGCCGCCGTGCTCGCCTCGAACACCTCGGTCGATCTCGTCGTCGTCTTTGCCGAGGATACGCCGTTGACGCTGATCGAGGCGATCCGCCCCGACATCCTGGTCAAGGGCGCCGATTACCGCGTCGAGGAAGTCGTCGGCGCCGAATTCGTCCAATCCTATGGCGGCCAGGTCATTCTCGCCGACCTCATCGCCGGCCATTCGACGACGGCGACGATCAAGAAGATCGGCACGCGCTAACCATCAGGGCAATGTATCCTCGCCGGCACCGGGGTCGAGCGTGCGACGCAGGCGCTGGGCGCCAAGCAGCGCGAAGCGCAACGTGACGGCCCGGCGCCGCGCGGCGCTCATCGGCTGGACCGGCGATTCGCGCAGCAGCGCGGCGCCGAAGGGATCGGCGACGATCAGGCCGCATTCCAGCGGGATGAGGTGGCGGGGAAAATCAGCGGCGACGGCGAAATAGAGCCGGTCGCAGAATTCCCAATACTCCGACCATTTGCGATCGGCGCGGAAATCGGCGAGCGAGGATTTGATCTCGACGATGGCGATCTCGCCGCCGCGACCGAGCGCCATGACGTCGGCGCGGCGTCCGTTGGCGAGAGCGAATTCGAGCAGGCTGGCATAGCCGCGCTGCTGCAGCTCGCGGCAGACCCCGCGTGCCAGGAGCAGCGCGGTGAGCGGCTCGGCGCCTTCGGGCGCGGCTTGTGCTGGATTAATCATCTTTCATGATTAGCAAAGCTGAAAAAAGGCCTGTCTCGCAATGACTTCTTTGATCCGGATGGCAGCTCACTGGCGGCAGTGCGCGATAGGAGATACGGGCCATCGCCGAACGCTACCTCGCGACGTCGACGGTAACCAGCCCATTGCTGTGACAACGCCATGGCGGCCTATTTCGCCTTCTCGTAAGGATAGATCACATCGCCCGACTTGTACTGGGCCGGCATAATGACGACCTGGGTCGAGAGGTCCTTGAACTGGCCGAGATCGGTGCCCTTGATGCGCTGGAACTGGAGCTGAAGCACCCGCGATTCCGCCCATTCGCCTTGCGGCCCGAACTTCACGTCACCGACCAAGGTCTTGAACGTAGATTTATGGATGTAATCGGCGAGCTTGTTGTCATCGAGGCTTTTCGTGGCCGCGACTGCCTGCTGCAGAACCTGTAGCTGGGCATAGCCCCACGGCGCGATGTGGTACCCTAGGGCGTCGACGCCTTCCTGCTGCGCTCTGGCCTGATACTTGGTCAGGAACTCCGACACCCCGGGAAAGTTCATCTTCTCGATCGGCAGCCAGTAGTCGAAGTTGATAAAGCCGTTGAGCAGCGGGCCGAGCTGAGTCTTGATCGCGGTCGCTTGCAGCCCGACCATGCCGCCGCCGATCATCTTGGGCTTGTAGCCAATCTCGTTGACGGCGCGAACCATGCCAACCGAGTCGAGAGGATAGGACATGATGGCGACGATATCCGGATTGGCCGCCTGGATCGCTCTCACGACCGGCACGAAGTCGGTCGTCCCTGGCGGATATCGCTTGTCGTAGACGATTTTAAGGCCGGCTGCTTTGGCGTTCTCGCGCGCGCCTTCGGAGGCGTTTATCGCGAATTCCGCATCAGCCGCCACGATTGCGACCGTCTGAGGCTTTGGGTTCTGCGCGATGGCAATATCGAAGAACCCCTTCGTCTGCGTAGACTTCGGAGTCGGTCCCAACGGAATCATGGAGAAATATTTCGGATAGGAGAGTTCGGCATTGACGGCCAATCCGAACAGGCCGATGAATATCTTCTGCTTCTCAATTATCACCGGCATCGCCGGCGCCAGCATGTTGG
>DATAQP010000113.1:0-12884 GCA_036264595.1 Allostellaceae bacterium | reverse complement strand
ACACCGACTGGCTCGCGCGCTGCGGCGTGGCGCTGGACGGAAAGGGCTTCGTGCGCACCGGCGGGGATTGCAGCGCGGCGCATCATCCGCTGGAGACGAGCCGCGCCGGCGTCTTCGCCATCGGCGACGTGCGCTCCGGCTCGACCAAGCGCGTCGCCGCCGCCGTCGGCGAGGGCGCCCAGGTGGTCGCCGCGCTTCACGCCTATCTGGCGCGGACCTGCGAGCATGTCGCGCCGGCGGTGGTCGGGCGAGGCTGATGATTTTTTGGCGGTTGATATATCGGGTATCTGACCCTGATTTCTTGAGTCGAGATGGGGGATCGCGGCGTGAAGCGGCTCGATGCACCGTAATTCGCGATCGCACCACGACTGTACGTTCGATGACCGACGGCTCGCCCGGCGCCGATTAGAAATGGGTTGAAGGCAGCGCTCTTCCGCGCTGACTTCCGCCCGGCCGCTGCGTCCTCGGCAGCGCGCGCGTTCCAATCCATAACTCGAGGGAGAGGTTCAATGATGGGCTTAAACGGTTTCTCCAATACGATACCCGGATACGATGAGATCATAGAATTCCATAAGGCGAACCTGGACGCATTGATCCAGTCGAACACGCTCCTAGCCAGCGGTTTTCAAGAGCTTTCCCGAGATTTCCTTGCTGAGCTAAGGGGAAGTCTTGACGATTCGGCGGCCAAAACGAAGCTCGCTCTGGCGGCGCCATCGATGAAAGAGGTCATTGAGATCGCCATGGACAACAGTCTTTCCGGTTGCCAGAAGATCGCCGCCAGCTCTGCGAAGCTGACGCAGCAGAGTTGGAAGGTCTTGAGCGATGCCATCGCACCCGTCGCCGCACGCATGACGGAGGCGCCAGATCCCAGCATGATTCTCCGCAGGGAAGCGGAGCCGGCTGCTCCCAAACGCGGAGCCTCTCTCAAACAGGGAGCGTCCGCGGCGTGACGCCACGGCCATCTCCCTTCGCATAATTCCATCCTGATTTCGCATCGAGCTGACGACCTCTTCCGGTCCCATGGCCGCTGCGCTTGGAAACCAGACGCAGCGGCTGGGCCGGCGGAGGCACCGTGCGATGCGATCACACTGCCGCTGCGAATTGCGTCCTTGGACCTTCGCTTGCGTAGAGCGGTTACCGGCCACCGGGCTTGCCCTGCGGCGCGCGACTTATGCGCTGCGTCGAGCCCGGGCGTGATGCCTCGCTGCCGGTCGTTGGCGTGGCCGCAATCACGGCTGCGGGGCTGGCGCTCGCGGCTTCCCGGGCGCTTGGTCTGTACCAGCTCAAATGGCTATATCTCTCGGAGATCATCGAATGGCATTCGCATGCGACCTGCTCAATCCCGCCGCGGTCGATAATCGTGATTCGGCCGCGCGCCTGAGCGATGAGCCCCATGCGTTGCATCGTCCTTGCGACCATTGTCACGCCGGGACGGCGGACGCCGACGAGGCGAGCAATCGTCTCCTGGGTCAGCGGCAGCACATTACTTCCGATGCAGTTCTGGGCGGCTAGCAACCGGAAAGCGCAACGTTCCTCGACCGAGTGCCAAGCGGTGCAGGCGACGCGCTGCGCGACCTCCGCGAAAGTGGCCGCGGAATATCTCATCAGGTGCTCGCTGAGCACCGGAGCGTGCTTGAGAGCCGTGCGAAACGCCTGGGTTTGGATTTGCAGCGCGGGTCCGCCGATCGTTGCCGTGAGCTCGAATGGAGAGGCTCCCAGGCCGAGGAGGGATATCGTGCCCAGATAACCTTCCTTGCCGACGGTCAGTATCTCTACCGCGTCGCCGTCGCCGGTGACGGTAAGCACCGATACCATCCCGCCACATGGAAAAGTGATTGCGCCGCCCTGGTCGCCCGGCCTGGAAAGAACGGCATTTCGGCGCAGCAGGATGGGTTTGAGAAACGGACGAAGTCGCTGCAGTTCCTCAGCCGGAAGCGAGCTTAGGAAGAGATTTATCGGCGCTCTATGCCCAGAGGTCATGAATGTCCTCCGGCTTCCCGTGCCTGCAGGGGGCGCGGTGACGGGCGATTCCGGCGCGGGCGACTTGCCTCCCTTGAGTACCGCCGCTAACCGTTCGTGGCAGTACTAGTTATGCTTTAGGTGGGCCTTGGCTGGACAACATCCAAGCGGCTAATGCAAAATCCCGCCTCTATCGTGCGCCAAAGTTGTTCCCGCTATTGGAGTAGCCGTCGCGCGCGGCGCGATACCAGGGCGCCAATGTCCATTTAGGTTGACAGAAATCCATAGAGGATATATCTTGCGTCTTTGATCCTGTCTGAGGCGCCTATGTCGACCGAGTTTCCTCCCCCCGTAGGGTGCCGATTGCGAAGATTCCGATCTGGCAACCCTTTTGGCAGCCTCCGCGGTATGCGTAGTGTGGCGACGCTTCCCGGGCGAATTACAGTTCGAACAAGATTCGCTTTACAGGAGAGTTTCAGTACGGAGATACCATCGATCACCTGTTTTTTTGCTGTTATTAACAGGCAACATTCCCTGCCGAAGGCCGCCGCTTCGCCCACCGCTACACCCTTGACGGGTGCCCGATGCCGTCCCGCGCGCCACCCCGCAATCGCGGTTCTGGCCTTGCCTCCCCGAACGATGCGCATCGCCATCTTGGCCATGCGCTCCGCGCGTCTTTCCTGTATTGATTCCGCGATGAGGAGGTGCGCGTGACCACGTTAGGGCCCTTCGTCTTCCCGCCGCCAGCGCCGCCCGTCGCCGCGCGCCAGAAGCTGCTTGAGCGCTATCGTGCCGACGAGACCCGGATGGTCGGCACGATCCTTGCCGCGGCCGAGTTGCCGGCCGACGCGCTCGACCGCATCGCGGCGATGGCGCGCCGGCTCGTCGTCGCGGTGCGCCAGGACCGCATCGGGTACGGCGGCATCGACGCCTTCCTGCACGAATACTCGCTCTCCTCGCAGGAGGGCATCGCGCTGATGTGCCTCGCCGAGGCGCTGCTGCGCATTCCCGACGCCGACACGGTCGATCGTCTCATTCGCGACAAGATCGCCGGCGCCGATTGGGAGCGCCATCTCGGCAAGTCGGATTCGCTTTTTGTCAACGCCTCGACCTGGGCGCTCATGCTGACCGGGCGAGTGGTCAAGGAGCAGCCGGAGCGCGATCTGCGCTCGATGCTGCGCCGCCTCGTCACCCGCTCGGGCGAGCCGGTGGTGCGCCAGGCGGTGACGCAAGCCATGCGCATCCTCGGCCGCCAGTTCGTCATGGGCCGCACGATCGAGGAGGCGCTCGAGCGGGCACGCCAGCCGGAGCGGCATGGCTATCGCCATTCCTACGACATGCTCGGCGAATCGGCGCGCACGGCGGCCGACGCGCGGCGCTATTTCGACAGCTACGCGGCGGCGATCGCCGCCATCGGCAATTCGGTGGCGGGACGCAGCGTCATCGATGCGCCCGGCATCTCGGTCAAGCTCTCGGCCCTCCATCCGCGCTACGAGGAGGGACAGCGTGCGCGGTCGCTCGGCGAGCTCCTGCCCGCCGTCGCCGCGCTGGCGGCAAAGGCGAAATCAGCCGGCATCGGCTTCACCATCGATGCCGAAGAATCCGAGCGTCTCGACCTCTCGCTCGACATCGTCGAGGGACTCGCCGGCGATCCCGCCCTTGCCGGCTGGGACGGGCTCGGCCTCGCCATCCAGGCCTATCAGAAGCGCGCTCTGCCGCTCACCGACTTTCTCGCCGGCGTGGCGCGGCGGACCAGGCGCCGGCTGATGGTGCGGCTGGTCAAAGGCGCCTATTGGGACAGCGAGATCAAGCGCAGCCAGGAGCGCGGCCTGCCCGGCTATCCCGTCTTCACCCGCAAGGTCGCGACCGACGTCTCCTACATCGCCTGCGCCAAGCGTCTGATCGCGGCGCCTGACGCCATCTACCCGCAATTCGCCACGCACAACGCCCATACCGTGGCGACCATCGTCGAGCTCGCCGGCAACCGGCAGGATTTCGAGTTTCAGCGCCTGCATGGCATGGGCGAGGCGCTCTACGAGCAGATCGTCGGCGCCGACAAGATGAATCTTCCGTGCCGCGTCTACGCGCCGGTCGGCAGCCACGAGGACCTCCTCGCCTATCTCGTCCGCCGGCTGCTCGAGAACGGCGCCAACACATCCTTCGTCAACCGCATCGTCGACGAGAAGGCGCCGCTCGACGAGATCATCGCCGATCCCATCGCCCGGCTGCGTCGCCTGCCGGCGAAGCCGCATCCGCGCATCCCGCTGCCGGTCGATCTTTATGGGCCGAGCCGCAAGAACGCGCGTGGCTTCGATCTCAGCGACCCGTTGACCCTTAATCAGCTGGCAGCGGCGATGGCGGACGCCGCCGGGCAGGGCTGGAATGCGGCGCCGATCGTCGGCGGCCTGCCGCAAACCGGTCCGTCGCGCGAAATCCGCGATCCCGCCGACAATCGGCGCGTCGTAGGCACCGCCGTCGAGAGCGATGGGGCGCAATGCGAGCAGGCGCTGATTCGTGCGGCTCGGGCCGCCTCGTCCTGGGACGAGAGCGGCGCGGCGGCGCGCGCGACCATCCTCGAGCGCGCCGCCGCGCTCTACGAGGAGCGCGGCGCCGAGCTGATGGCGCTGATCGTCCGCGAGGGCGGCAGGACCTTGCCTGACGCGCTCTCCGAGCTGCGCGAGGCGGCCGATTTCTGCCGCTATTACGCGGCGCGGGCGCGCGCGGATTTCGCGACGCCGCTCGCCTTGCCGGGGCCGACCGGCGAGCGCAATACGATGGCGCTACACGGGCGCGGCGTCTTCGCCTGCATCTCGCCATGGAATTTCCCGCTCGCCATCTTCACCGGCCAGATCGCCGCTGCGCTTGCCGCCGGCAACGCCGTCATCGCCAAGCCGGCGGAGCAGACGCCGCTCGTCGCCGCCGCCGCCGTGCGGCTGCTGCACGAGGCCGGCGTGCCGGGCGACGTGCTCCATCTGCTGCCGGGCGGCGGCGAGATCGGCGCCCACCTCGTCGGCGACACGCGCATCGCCGGAATCGCCTTCACCGGCTCGACCGAAACGGCGCGTGCCATCAATCTGACGCTGGCGCGGCGCGAGGGACAGATCGTGCCGCTGATCGCCGAGACCGGCGGACAGAATGCCCTTATCGTTGACAGCTCGGCGCTCGCCGAGCAGGTCGTCGGCGACATCATCGCCTCGTCCTTCAACAGCGCCGGCCAGCGCTGCTCGGCGCTGCGGGTGCTCTTCGTGCAGACCGACATCGCCGACCGGCTCCTCGCCATGCTCGCCGGCGCGATGCGCGAGCTGGTCGTCGGCGATCCCGCGCTGCTCGCCACCGATATCGGCCCCGTCATCGACGGGTCGGCACGCGAGATGCTGGAGACGCATGCGGCGCGGATGGCGCGCGAGGCCAAGCTGATCTATCAGCTCGACCTGCCGGCGGGCACGGAGCATGGCAGCTTCTTCGCACCGCGCGCCTTCGAGATCGACCGGCTCGACCGCCTCACCGGCGAGGTCTTCGGCCCCATCCTCCATGTCATACGCTGGCGCGGCGACCAGCTCGATCAGGTGCTCGACCAGATCGCGGCGACCGGCTTCGGCCTCACCCTCGGCATCCACAGCCGCATCGACGAGACGGTGTGCGCGATCGGGCGCCGCGCCCGGGTCGGCAACCTCTACGTCAACCGCAACATGATCGGTGCCGTCGTCGGCGTGCAGCCTTTTGGCGGCGAGGGCCTCTCCGGCACCGGACCGAAGGCTGGCGGGCCGCACTACCTGCCGCGCTTCGCCGTCGAGCGCACCGTCTCGGTCGACACCACCGCTTCGGGCGGCAATGCCAGCCTCCTCTCGCTGCAGGAGGAGGGGTAGGGTTGTCGACTCTCGTTGCATTTCGATTGCCGGCATCGCCGTGGTGCGTCCTTCGAGACGCGCCGTCCGGCGCTCCTCAGGATGAGGAAGAATCTGATCTGGCAGAAGCGATCTACCTCATCCTGAGGAGCGGTCCTGAGCATGGCGAAGGGCCGCGTCTCGAAGGACGCACGATACCCGCCCCAGGAGCGCGACCGCTACCCCCGGCGGTGATATTGCACGGGGAACAGGCGACCCGCCTTCATCGTTGTGCAGATCATGAGCCGGTATCTCTTGCCTTTGTGCCTGATCGCCTGCCTGCTGATCACGGCGGCGCAGGCTCAGACGCCAAGCCCGACACCGCCGCAGCTTCCACCAACGAGGGAAGCGCCGTCGCGCGGCGGGACCGCTTCCGCGCCGCCTGCGGCGAGCGAGCAGCTCTCGCGCTCGGGGAGCGTCATCAAGCCGCCGGACAATGTCGATCGCAAGATCGAGGCGCCGACGCCCAATCCCGGGCCGCAGAGCATGCCGATCGTCCCGCCGCCGGGCTTGCCGGGCGGCAACCCGGACGTCAAGCCGAAATAGCCCTCCCGCCGGCCGGCACTTTTGCGCGTATAGTCCGCGCAGGATTTCCGTGCCGCGACAATCAAGGGGAGGGGACGGGCGCCGATGGCATTACCGCGCCAGGACGCCGAGGCGCTGCCGCTGAAGGACATGGTGACGCCGGGGGCGACCGCCTTCGCGGTGATGTTCGCGCTCGAATCGATGGCGCGCGCCTCGTTGGCGACGGTCATTCCGTTGCAGGCCTATGTCCTCTTCGGCGCGGCGCGCGACGTCAGCCTGGCCTTTCTCGCCGTCGCCGTCACCGGTCTCGCCGGCAGTTTCGCCATTCCGCTGCTCATCCGCCGCATCGGACGGCGCTGGGTCTATCCGCTCGGCGGCGCCTGCCTCGTCCTGGCGCCGCTGCTCTTCGTCACCGAGACGATCGCCGGGCAGCTCGGCGGCATGCTGGTCCGCGTCTTCGGCACGGCGTGCCTCAACATCACGCTCAACCTCTACATCATGGATTTCATCCACAAGCGCGACCTGGTGCGCTCGGAGCCGCGCAAGTTCCTGTTCTCGGCGGCGGCGTGGACGATCGGTCCGTCGCTCGGCGTGCTGCTCTTCTATCGTATCGGCGTCTGGGCGGCGAACGGCTTCAGCCTGTTCTGCGCCCTCCTCGTGCTGGCGAATTTCTGGCGCATGCGCCTGCTCGACGACGCGGCCGTGGCCAAGGCGACGCGGCCGCAGCCCAATCCGCTCGCCAGCATCGGCCGCTTCCTGGCGCAGCCGCGGCTGCGCCTCGCCTGGGTCATCGCCTTCGGTCGCACCTGCTGGTGGGGCGCCTTCATGGTCTACGCGCCGCTGCTGATCGTGCGCTCCGGCGCCGATCCGATCTTCGGCGGGTTGATGGTCTCGGCGGCCAGCGCGATGCTGTTCCTGACGCCGCTCTGGGGCCGCATCGGCGCCCGTCTCGGCCTGCGCCGCACAATCATCGGCGCCTTCTGCCTCGCCGGAACCGCGACCTTCGCCGCCGGCCTCGCCGGCACGCTGCCGTTGCTCGCCGCGGTGCTGTTGATGACCGGCGCCCTTGGCGGCACCTGCCTCGACGCGGTCGGCAACATCCCCTTCCTGCGCGCGGCGCACCCCTACGAGCGGCCGCAGATGACGACGGTGTTCCGCACCTACATGGATTTCGGCGATCTCGTCACCTCGGGGGCGATGGCGGCCGTGCTGACCTTCTTCGACCTGCCGGCGGTCTTCATCGTGAGCGGGATCTTTACCTTCGTGCTCGCCGCGCTCGCCCGCCACCTGCCGCGCAGCATGTAGCCACGCTTCGCACTTGCGCGCCGCTAGCGGTGCGGCTTTGATGAGCGCACGACGAGAGGAAGCGACCATGGCTCAGTTGCGCATCATCGAGCGAAGCGACGAGACGACGGAGGGGCGGGCCGATCGGCTGCGCTGCCTCACCGCCCTGCAGCGCAAGGTGCTGTGGCTCTCCGCCTGGATGATCCACAACGCCAACCATTTACGGCCGAGCCGAGACGGGTTGAAGGTCGGCGGCCACCAGGCCTCGAGCGCTTCGATTGTCACCTTGATGACGGCGCTCTATTTCGATGTGCTGCGGCCGCAGGACCGCATCGCGGTCAAGCCGCACGCCTCGCCGGTCTTCCACGCCATCCAGTACCTGCTCGGCAATCAGACGCTCGACAAGCTGCAGCGCTTCCGGGCGATCGGCGGCGCGCAATCCTATCCCTCGCGCACCAAGGACAGCGACGATGTCGACTATTCGACCGGCTCGGTCGGGCTCGGTGTCGGCATCACGCTGTTCGGCGCGCTGGTGCAGGACTACATCCGCCTCAAGGGCTTGGCGCCCGACCAGGCGCCCGGCCGCGTCGTCGCGCTGGTCGGCGACGCCGAGCTCGACGAGGGCAATGTCTTCGAGGCGCTGCTCGAGGGCTGGAAGCACGATGTGCGTAACCTCTGGTGGGTGATCGACTACAACCGCCAGAGCCTCGACACCATCGTCAGCGATCGGCTGTTCAACCGCATCGACACGCTGTTCGGCATGATGGGCTGGCGCGTCGTCACGCTGAAATACGGCAAGCGGCTGCAGGCGGCCTTCGCGCGGCCGGACGGCGAGCATCTGCGCGAATGGATCGATGCCTGCCCCAACTCGCTCTACTCGGCGCTCGTCTACAAGGGCGGGGAGGGCTGGCGCGAGCATCTGCGCCGCGATCTCAACCGCTATCCCGGCATCCGCCAGATCCTCGAGGAGCTCGGCGACGACGAGCTCGGGGTGCTGATGACCAATCTTGCCGGCCACGACATGGAGGCGGTGCTCGAGGCCTTCCATAGCATTACCGACGACATTCCGACCTGCTTCATCGCCTATACCATCAAGGGGTTCGGCCTGCCTTTCGCGGGGCACAAGGACAACCATGCCGGGCTGATGAACCGCGAGCAGATGGAGCTCTTCCGTGCCGCGATGGCGATTCCGGACGGCGCCGAGTGGGATCGCTTCGCCGGGCTCGACGCCACCGTCGCCGAGCTCGAGGCCTTCCTCGCCGCGGTGCCGTTCAACGCCGCCGGCCCGCGGCGCTATGCGACGCCCACCATCCCGGTGCCGGCCACCCTCCCGGTGCCACGCGGCGCTCGCATGTCGACCCAGGAAGGGTTCGGCCGCGTCCTCAACGATCTCGCCGGTGGCGACACGCTGCTGGCCGCGCGCATCGTCACCGCCTCCCCCGATGTCACCGCCTCGACCAATCTCGGCGGCTGGGTCAATCGCCGCGGCCTCTTCGACCGCACCGAGCGGCAGGACGTATTCCGCGACGAGAAGGTCGTCTCGGCGCAGCGCTGGCTGCCTTCGCCGCAGGGCCAGCATATCGAGCTCGGCATCGCCGAGCACAATCTCTTCCTGCTGCTCGCCGCGCTCGGCCTCTCGGGCTCGATGTTCGGCGCGCGGCTGCTGCCGGTCGGCACGCTCTACGATCCCTTCATCAAACGCGGCCTCGATGCGCTCAATTACGGTTGCTACCAGGATTCACGCTTCATGCTGGTGGCGACCCCATCCGGCCTCACGTTGGCGCCCGAGGGCGGCGCCCATCAATCGGCGAGCGAGCCGCTGATCGGCCTCGCGCAGCCCGGCCTCGCCTGTTTCGAGCCGGCCTTCGTCGACGAGCTCGCCGTTCTGATGCGCTGGGGTTTCGAGCACATGCAGGCGGAGGATGGCAGCTCGGTCTATCTGCGCCTCTCGACGCGGCCGCTCGACCAGCCGATTCGCCAGATCGACGACCGCCTCGCCGGCGGCATCGTCGCCGGCGCCTATTGGCTGGTCGAGCCGCTGGACGGCGCCGAGCTGGCGATCGTCTGCTGCGGCGCCGTGACGCCCGAGGCCCTGGCGGCGCATGCCGCGCTGCGCGAGGATGTCGGCGGCGCCGGCCTTCTCGTCGTTACCTCGCCAGACCGTCTGCACGCCGACTGGCTGGCGAGCCGCCGCGCCGTCGGCCGCACCAGCCATATCGCCGGCATGCTGGCGCGGCTTGCCGGCGATGCGGCGCTCGTCACCGTCATCGACGCGCATCCCGCCACGCTGTCCTGGCTCGGCGGCGTCGCCTGTCACCGCATCTATCCGCTCGGCGTCGACCGCTTCGGCCAATCCGGCGACATTCCCGATCTCTATCGCACCTATGGGCTGGACGCCGACGCCATTCTCGATGCGGCGGCACGCGCCTGTCTCGAGCGCTGAGGGGGCGCCATGACTCAATCGCCGCCTTCGCCGCTCCATTTCTTCAATACGATCAGCGGTTATCAGCGCACCGCGGCGCTCAAGGCGGCGATCGAGCTTGCCGTCTTCACCGCGATCGGCGCCGGCCATCGCTCAGTCGCCGCTATCGCTCAGAGCTGCGGCGCGGCGGAGCGCGGCGTGCGCATCCTCTGCGACTATCTCGTCGTCGCCGGGTTTCTCACCAAGACCGGCGCGGAATACGGGCTGACCGGCGATTCCGCTGTCTTCCTCGACCGCAAATCCCCCGCCTATATCGGCGCTGCGGCGGATTTCATCGCCTCGCCCGCCTTGATCGAGCTCTTCCTCGCCGATCCGGCGGAGATCGTGCGCCGCGGCGGCACCCTGCAGGGCGAGGGCTCGGTCTCGGCCGACAACCCGATCTGGGTCGCCTTCGCGCGCACCATGGGTCCGATGATCGCTCAGCGCGCCGGCGATCTTGCCGGGCTCGCCGATGACGGATCGCGGCCGATCCGGGTGCTCGACATCGCCGCCGGGCACGGCCTCTTCGGCATCGCGATCGCCAAGCGCAACAGCCTCGCCGAGATCACCGCGCTCGACTGGCGGGCGGTGCTCGAGGTGGCGCGCGAGAACGCCGCCGCAGCGGGGGTGGCGTCACGCTTCCGCACCATCGCCGGCAGCGCCTTCGAGGCCGAGTTAGGCGGGCCCTACGACGTCGTGCTGCTGACCAATTTCCTGCATCATTTCGACGCCGCGACCTGCGAGACGCTGCTGCGCAAGGTGCATGCGGCATTGGCCCCCGGCGGTCGTGCCGTCGCCCTCGAATTCGTGCCCAACGAGGACCGCGTGACGCCACCCGGGGCGGCATCCTTCAGCTTCGTCATGCTCGGCTCGACGCGCGCCGGCGACGCCTATACCTTCGCCGAGTATCGCCGCATGTTCGAGTCCGCCGGCTTCGGCGGCCTCGCCCTGCACGAGCTGCCGCCGACCGACGAGCGCGTCGTCATCGCGCGGCGCTAGATGACCACGGCGGCCGCGCGATTTCGGTGGCGACACGCGCATCGCCGCAGGATGGCCGTCGATCTTCATCCGCGTGTCGCCGCGCGAGTGGTTGCGATGCGCCCCGTACGTGCTAGGAATCGGGACGGCGACACGACCGAGGGAGGCGACGGTGACGGGTGGCGACAAGGCGGCACGCGGGGCACGGCATCTGCACGACATCCATCGCCGACGGGCGAAGCTCGAGCCGCTGCCGCCGGATCTGCGGCCGGACGACATCGCCGAGGCCTATGCGATGCAGGAGCAGCTTCAGGCGCTCCTCATTCCCGAGCGCGGTGCGGTCGCCGGCTACAAGATCGCCATCACCACCCCGGTCATGCAGCAGCTCATGGGCATCGCCCATCCGTGCGGTGGCGCCATCTTCGCCAGCCGGGTGCACGACTCGCCGGCCCGGCTGCGCTGCGCCGACTATGTCAACGTCGCGGTCGAGTGCGAGATCGCCGTGCGCCTCGCTGCCGATCTGCCGGGCGGCCGCGTCCATGATCGCGATTCCGTGGCCGGCGCCGTCGGCGCCTGCATGGCCGCGATCGAGATCATCGACGACCAGAACGCCGACTACAAGAAGGCCGATGCGCTGAATCTGATCGCCAACAATGCCTGGAACGGCGGCGTCGTGCTCGGTTCCGGCCGCGGCGACTGGCGGCAACGGGATCTCGCCGCGCTGGCGGGCCGCATGCTGATCAACGGCCAGTCGGTCGGCAACGGCGTCGGCGCAGATGTCCTCGGCCATCCGCTCAACGCGCTGGCCTGGCTGGCCAACACAATGGCCGAGCGCGGCCGGCCGCTCCGTGCCGGGATGGTCATCTCGACCGGCAGCATCGTCAGCACCAAATGGCCGAAGCCGGGCGATACCGTGGTCGCCGAGATCGAGGGACTCGGCGAGGCCGTCGCCCATTTTTCCTAAGTCGGGCGAGCTCCTCAGTCGGCTTCTGCGAGAGCGCCGGCGGGCATCGCGCTCGATGCTCGTAGCCAGGCCCGCCGCATCGGCTTGAGCACGGCCAGGGCGAGGATCGCAGTCAGCGCGTCCATGGCGATGATGAGGCCGAAGACGGGTAGCCAGCTGCCCGCCGCATCGTGGATCAGCGCCGCCACCGGGCCGCCGAACACCGAGCCGATGCCCTGCGCCATGTAGAGGAAGCCGTAATTGGTCGTCGCGTGACGGGTGCCGAACGTGTCTGTCAGCGTTGAAGGGAAGAGCGAGAAGATTTCGCCCCAGCCGAAGAAGACGACGCCGGAGAGAGCAACGAAGGCGAGGGCGTTGTCGCGGAAATAGAGCATGGCCAGGATGGCGACCGCCTCGAGCAGAAAGGCGATGCCCATCGTGTTCTCGCGGCCGATGCGGTCGGAGACCCAGCCGAAGAAGGGCCGGGTCAGGCCGTTGGTGATGCGGTCGACGGTGAGCGCCAGCGGTAGGGCGGCGAAACCGAGCACGACGACGTCGGCGACGCCGAAATCGCGCGAGAAGGCAGCGAATTGCGAGATCACCATCAGCCCGCCGGTGGACATCATCGTCATCATGACGAAGAGCAGCCAGAAGATCGGCGTCCGCAGCATCTCGCTCGGCGGCGTGTTGGCGACACCGGCGGGAATCGGGGCCCGCGTCGGCGCGGCGAGCGCGGCGGGCGGGGTGCGCAAGCCCCAGCCGGCCAGCATGCCGACGAGACCGAGGATGATGCCGAAGACGATCAGCGTTTGCTGGTAGCCGGCGCCGCGCAACATGGAGTCGATCGGGA
>DATAQP010000111.1:0-4762 GCA_036264595.1 Allostellaceae bacterium | reverse complement strand
CAGCCATCCGGGCGTTTCGCCGCCGCCGTGGCGGTGTCGTTCTTGTAGTAGCCCTGGAAGACGCCGGGGCCGCGAAACAGCACCTCGCCGCCCTCGCCGATCTTGACGTCGACATCCTGCACCGGCGTTCCGACCGTGTCGGATTTCACTTCGCCGTCGGGCTGGATGCAGATGAAGACCGAGCTCTCGGTCATGCCGTAGAGCTGCTTCACGTTGATGCCGAGCGAGCGGTAGAAGCTGAACATGTCGGGGCCGATCGCCTCGCCGGCGGTGTAGGCGAGGCGGATGCGGCTGAAGCCGAGCGTGTTCTTGAGCGGGCCATAGACGAGGAACTGGCCGAGCCGGTAGAGCAGCCGGTCGGCGAGGCCGACGCGCTCGCGATCGAGGATCTTGGCGCCGACGCGGCGGGCGAGCGCCATGAAATACTCGAACATCCGGCGCTTCAGCCAGCCGGCATCCTCCATGCGGATCATCACCTGGGTGAGGATGGTCTCGTAGATGCGCGGCGGCGCGAAGAAATAGGTCGGGCCGAGCTCGCGCAGATCGAGCATCACCGTGGCGCTCGATTCCGGGCAGGAGACGCAGAATCCGGCGCAATAGGCCTGGGCATAGGAAAAGATGTGCTCGCCGATCCACGCCATCGGCAGATAGGCCAGCACCTCCTCGTCCTCGCGCAGCCCCTCGCGCACGATCGCGTTCTGCGCCGTGACGATGAGATTGTCATAGCTCAGCATCACGCCCTTCGGCTGCCCGGTGGTGCCCGAGGTGTAGAGGATGATGGCAAGATCGCTGCCCTTGCCTTTGGCGATCTCGCCGGCGAGGAAGCCGGGCTGGGCGGCGGCGTGCTCGCGGCCCCTCGCCTGGATGTCGGCATAGGCATGGAGGAAGGGCTGCGCATAATGCCGCATGCCGCGGCCGTCGCTGTAGATGATCGCCTCGAGGCCGGGGATGCGGTCCTTGACGGCGAGCAACTTGTCGACCTGCTCCTGATCCTCGGCGATGGCGAAGCGCACCTCGGCATGGTCGAGGACGAAGGCCATCTCCTCGGCCCCGGCATCCTGGTAGATCGGCACCGGCACGCCGCCGAGCGCCTGGGTCGCGGCGATCGCCCAATAGAGGCGCGGGCGGTTGTCGCCGATGATCGTCAGCTTGTCGCCGCGGCGAAAGCCCATGGCGGCGAGGCCGTTGGCGAGCGCGGCGACCTCGGCGGCCATCTGGCGCCAGCTCCAGCTCTGCCAGATGCCGTAATCCTTCTCGCGATTGGCCGGCTTGTCGGCGCGCCGCGCGGCGTGATCGAGCAACAGCTTCGGGAAGGTGTCCAAGACGGCGAGCGTACTGCCGACCGGGCTGTCGGGTGACAGACTATCCATGGACTCTGCCCGAGTGCCCGATCGCCGCGATCAAATCGAAACGCCCTCCCGCTGCCGCGCCCTGTCTTGCCCGGGCCATGTCTTTTTGTCGGAGCATCCATGCGTCCGTTGCGTGCCTAACTAATCGCAACGGAAAGTCGGGGTCAAGCAAGGTCTTGGCTTGAGCCCGTGGCCTCGCCGTGAGTTGATTGAGGGGCAATTCACGACCGAGGAGGGGGACGATGACAAAACAGGTGCTGCGGCCGCGAAACCTCATGTTCCAGCCGCGTCCGACCTATCCCTATTCGCCGGGCGCCAAGGGCGGCGGGCTGGTCTTCACCGCCGGCCAGGTGGCCTGGGACAAATCAAGCAAAATCGTCGGCATCGGCGATGTGCGCCGGCAGACCATCCAGACGCTGAAGAACGTCGTCTCGGTGCTCAAGGAAGGTGGCGCGACGGTGGACGACGTCCTCAAATGCAACGTCTATCTAGCCGATATCCGCCACTTCCAGATCATGAACGAGGAATTCGCCAAGGTCTTCGCGCAGGACCCGCCGGCGCGCACCACCGTCGAGGCGCGCCTCGCCGAGCCCGAGATGCTGGTCGAGATCGAGGCGATCGCCTGGGTCGGCTGAGGGGCGGCGCGATCGGCCGCCGGGTCGCTTCGCTCCCCGCGTTCGTCCTGCCCGGATTTGATCCGGGCATCCACGCCCTCCCCGCCACAGCTCACAGCTCTATGCCCGGCTCGCCGCGACCGTGCCGCTCTCTTCCGGCGGCAGCTCGGCGGCGGTTCGCCGCACCAGCGCGACGAAGCGTCGGACCAGCGCTGATGTCTCGCCGCGCCGTTGGGCGAGGTTGAGCGGCGCCTTGGGCCGGGACGCGCTGTCGAGCAGGCGGAAGACGACGCCATCCATGCGCAGGCGCTGCAACGAGGCTGGCACCAGCGAGACGCCGAGCCCGGCAGCGACCAGATTCAAGGTCGAGAGGATGCGCGGCGCCTCCTGGCCGACCAGCGGACTGAAGCCGGCGCCATGGCAGGCGGCGATGATCGCATCGTAGAGGCCGGGCCCGACCGGCCGGCGATAGAGGATGAAGGTATCGCCGGCGAGCGCCGCCAGCTTCAGACCCGTCTCGTCGCGCGCAGCGGCCCCCGGTCCGGCCCCCGCTACGGCCAGGGCATGGCCGGCCGGCAGTGCCACCATCATCGCCTCCTCGAGCAGGGGATGGACTTCGATGCCGGCCGGATCGGGCGCCGGCGAGCGGATGAAGGCGGCGTCGATCACCTCGTTGCGCAGCCCGTCGATCATCTCGCCGGTGCCGGTCTCCTCGAGCGCCAGCGCGACGCGCGGGTAGAGCTCGCGGAAGGCCCGGATCACCTGCGGCACGAAGGGCACGAAAGGGGTCGAGCTGGTGAAGCCGACGACGATGCGCCCTTGCTCGCCGCGCGCCGTCCGCCACGCCGCCGCGCGGGCGTGCTCGACTTGAGCCAGGATGCCCCGCGCGTCGTCGAGCAGGGAACGGCCGGCGGCGGTGAGCTCGACGCCGCGCGGCTTGCGGCGAAAGAGCTGGATGTCGAGCTCGCGCTCGAGGGCATGGATCTGCTGGCTGAGCGGCGGCTGCTGGATGCCGAGCCGCGCCGCCGCGCGGGTGATGTGGCCTTCCTCGGCGACGGCGACGAAATAGCGGAGATGGCGCAGCTCCATCATGCATATATATCAAATATGGATATCGCCATCATCATATATTGGACAGGCGGTCCGGGCGGCCATATCTTCGCTTCATGACCGCGACTGCCCCCACAGATCCTACCGATCCCGCCGGCTTGCTGACGGTGCAATTCCTTGCTTGGTTGGCCGAAACGCCGCGCTCCTACGCCGAGGTCATGGAGGCTTGGCGGAGCTCCTGCCCGCGCCTCACCATTTGGGAAGATGCCGTTGCCGACGATCTGGTCTGCTGCGGCGGCGACCGCATCGTCGGGCTCACGGCGCGCGGCCGCGCCGTGCTCGCGCGGAGAGTGGGGCGCTGATGCGCATCGCGCTGCTCGACGACTATCAGCGCGTCGCTTGACCGCTAAAGCGCTCTCGGCACTGGCCGGTACGCCCTCCGGTATTGATCGCGATCCGCAATGATGAGTATACGACTGAGGAAGCCCCTCATTTCCCGCTCGACCGATGGAGAGAACCCTTGTCCGTCACCGGCCATGACAGTCTGAAGACGCGCCGCACCCTCAAGGTCGACGGCAAGAGCTACGATTATTTCAGCCTCGAGGCCGCAGCGCAGGCGGCCGGGCTCGGCGACATCTCGAAACTGCCCTTCTCGATGAAGGTGCTGCTCGAGAATCTGGTGCGGCTGGAGAACGGGCGGACGGTCAGCGTCGCCGACATCAAGGCGGTCGCCGAATGGCTGAAGACGTGCAGCTCCGAGCGCGAGATCGCTTTCCGCCCGGCGCGCGTGCTGATGCAGGATTTCACCGGCGTTCCCGCCGTCGTCGACCTCGCCGCGATGCGCGAGGCGATGGTCAAGCTCGGCGGCGATCCCAAGAAGATCAACCCGCTCTCGCCGGTCGACCTCGTCATCGACCATTCCGTCATGGTCGACAGCTTCGCCCGCGCCGGCTCGTTCAAGGAGAACGTCAAGCAGGAGTTCGAGCGCAACGGCGAGCGCTACGCCTTCCTGCGCTGGGGCCAGGGCGCCTTCGACAATTTCCGCGTCGTGCCGCCGGGCACCGGCATCTGCCACCAGGTCAATCTCGAATACCTCGCCCAGGTCGTCTGGACCACCAAGGAGGACGGCAAGGAGGTGGCATATCCCGACACGCTGGTCGGCACCGACAGCCACACCACCATGGTCAACGGTCTCGCCGTGCTCGGCTGGGGCGTCGGCGGCATCGAGGCCGAGGCGGCGATGCTCGGCCAGTCGATCTCGATGGTGCTGCCCGAGATCGTCGGCTTCAAGCTCAGCGGCGCGCTCAAGGAGGGCGCGACCGCGACCGATCTCGTCCTCACCGTGACGCAGATGCTGCGCAAGAAGGGCGTCGTCGGCCGCTTCGTCGAGTTCTACGGTCCCGGCGTCGGCGCGTTGGCTCTCGCCGATCGCGCGACGATCGGCAACATGGCGCCGGAATACGGCGCGACCTGCGGCTTCTTCCCGGTCGACAAGGAGACCTTGCGCTATCTCAGCTTCAGCGGCCGCGATCCGGCGCGTGTCAAGCTCGTCGAGGCCTATGCCAAGGCGCAAGGCCTATGGCGCGACGACACGACCCCCGATCCCGTCTTCACCGACACGCTGACCCTCGACCTCTCCACCGTCGAGCCGTCGCTCGCCGGGCCGCGCCGGCCGCAGGACCGCGTCGCCCTCTCCGGCGTTGCCAAGTCCTTCGCCGGCGAGCTGCCCAAGCTCGCCGCCGGGCGCGA
>DATAQP010000049.1:0-13267 GCA_036264595.1 Allostellaceae bacterium | reverse complement strand
CGACCCTGGCGGGGCACTCGCCGCAGTGGGGGTCAGACCGGGTATGGAGGTGATCGACCTGTGCTCTGGCGATGGCTGGTTCACGCTGCCAATCGCCAAGATCGCGCGTCACGTCATAGCGATCGATATAGACCCCAATCTCCTGGAAGTGGCACGTCACCGTCTGACCGAAAGCGGCGTGACGAATTGCGACTTTGTGACAGGCGACGCCTACGAGCTTGCCAAGTTGGTCCCGGAACCGGCTGACTTCGTGTTCATGGCGAACGCCTTTCACGGCGTTCCTGATCGGCCGTGCTTGGCCCGCGCGGTGCGTGCGTCGCTTAAGCCGGGTGGTCTCTTTGCGATCGTCAACTGGCATCAGCGCCCGCGCGAGGAAACGATAATCCTGGGCGAGCCACGCGGGCCGAAGACTGAATTGAGATTGTCGCCCGAACAGACCATCAAGGCCTTCGAATCGAGCGGCTTGACGCTCGCTCATCTGATCGAAGTACCGCCTTATCACTACGGCGCCGTCTTTGAAAAATCGCTGGCCTGAGAGCAATGATGCCCCCCATTCTCGACAACAAAAATACACCAGCGTCGTCGGTGTTCCTGCCTGCGGCTCTCTTGCGCGAGGCGCGGCGGCAAAAAGGTATTGCTACGGTCGATGTCCCAGCCGTGTGCATCTTGGACCCGGACGGCGATATCGTTCGGTGGTTGAGGCAAACGGGCAAGTCGCAACCCTTTGAGGGGTGGCCCTGCTACCACACCGAACTCGATACGTTCTCGCTGGGCGCGCATGAAGTGGGAATTGTGGGCCGGGTGGTCGGTGCCTCCTTCGCGGTCCTTGTGGGGGAGGAATTGTTCGCCAGCGGCTGCCGCTTGCTGGTGAGCCTGACCTCGGCCGGCCAGATTACGCCCGCCGGGCCGCCGCCCTACTTCGTCATCATCGACCGCGCCCTTCGTGACGAGGGCACTAGCTATCATTACGCGCCCCCCTCGGAGTTTGCAGAGGCGGACCCCGAGCTAGTAGGGACGGCGGCGAACGCTCTGGCGACGCTGACCCAACGTAGCGTCGTGGGTTCGAGCTGGACCACTGATGCTCCCTTCCGTGAAACAGCTGAAGCAATCGAGGCGGCGCGAGCCAAGGGTATTCTCGCGGTCGAGATGGAAGCTGCGGCCCTCTACACCTTCGCGCGCGCGACAAACGCGCGGGTGCTGTGCCTGGCTCACGTCACCAACACGATGGGGATGACGGGCGAGGACTTTGAAAAAGGCGAGGCGGATGGCACGCGAGACGCGCTAGCCATCCTTGAGACGACGGTGGCCGCGTTGCAGAAGTCTTGAAGTTAGCACCGGACCGAACGTCCGCAAGGGGGGGCGGAAGCCGAGATCCAACGGAGAGACATCACGGTGACGCGGCCGCTCTTGCACCCGGTGGATGACGCGATTATATTTGTTCCTTATTTGTTCTTTCTCATCGTCAAATATGGCAGGATAGCGGCAAGCTCGATTCGCCCTGATTCCGGCCTCTGCGAGGTCACCACAATATCTGGGAGGCGGTCCTGCATTCCGCCTGCAAATTGCACGATATCCACTAGATATGGCGAGTGGCGGCGGACCAAGCTATTCTCGTCATTCCGGCCGAAGCGTAGCGAAGAGCCGGGACCCAGGATCTTGGCGGGGTTGCTGGGTTCCCGCTGGCGCGGCAACAACGATCGCTGCGTAGTGCGTGACGATGCGTGCACGCGAGAGCACCGGCAGGCGAGGTGACCGCCGCCGCCCCGTCATTGCCAGCGGGGGGCGGCGCTTGTAGGTTCCGGCCGATGAAGCCGCATGCCGCGCTCGCTCCCTACGCCTGCAACCCCGCGGAGAGCCGGGGCCGGCTCTACCCTGAGCCGGATGCCGGCATGCGCTCGCCGTTTCAGCGCGATCGCGACCGCATCATCCATTGCGCCGCCTTCCGCCGTCTGCAGCACAAGACCCAGGTCTTCGTCTATCACGAGGGCGACCATTACCGCACAAGGCTGACGCACAGCCTGGAGGTGGCGCAGATCGCCCGCTCGATCAGCCGCGCCCTCGGTCTCAACGAGGATCTCGCCGAGGCGCTGGCCCTGGCGCACGATCTCGGCCACACGCCGTTCGGCCATGCCGGCGAGGACGCGCTCGACGCCGTGATGGCGCCGTTCGGCGGCTTCGACCACAACGACCAGACGCTGCGGATCCTGACGCGGCTCGAGCACCGCTATGCCGAGTTCGACGGGCTCAACCTGACCTGGGAGACACTCGAAGGCACGGTCAAGCATAACGGACCACTGGTCGGAGCAGGGATCACCGAAGCGCTGCCGGCGACGATCGCCGAGTATGTCGGCCGCCACGATCTCGAGCTGGCGAGCTATCCGAGCGCCGAGGCGCAGGTCGCCGCCCTCGCCGACGACATCGCCTACAACAACCACGACATCGATGACGGGCTGCGCGCCGGGCTCTTCGCAATCGCCGATCTCGCCGAGGTGTCGGTGGTCGGGCCGGTCTTCCGCGAAGTCGCATCGCGCTATCCCGGCATCGAGGAGGCGCGCCTCATCCACGAGACGATCCGCCGCGTCATCGACCGCATGGTCGGCGATCTCGTCGGCGAGACGCGGCGCCGCCTCGCCACGTCGGGCGCGGCCAGCGTCGCCGCGATCCGCGCCCTCGGTGCCCCGGTCGTTGCCTTTTCCGCCGAGATGAGCGCCAATGACAAGGCGCTGAAAGCCTTCCTCTTCGAGCGGATGTATCGGCACTACAAGGTCAACCGGATGGCGTCCAAGGCGCGGCGCATCGTACAGGACATCTTCAACCTGCTGCTCACCGAGCCGGAATGCCTGCCAACCGAGTGGCGGGCGCAGGTCGACCAGCCGGGCAGCGCCGCGACGGCGCGCCTCGTCGCCGACTACATCGCCGGCATGACCGACCGCTTCGCGCTCGACGAGCATGCCCGTCTATTCGATACATATGCGACAACAACATGAATTTTTTCAAATACTTCCTAGATGAAGTTAACACAGAGATCGAGCGGCTGATCCGCACCGGCGCGCTGCCCGCCGGGCTCGATCTCGCCCGCGTCGCGGTCGAGCCGACGCGCGATCCCGCCCATGGCGACATCGCCACCAACGCGGCGATGGTGCTCGCCAAGCCGGCCGGCAAGAACCCCCGCGACCTCGCCGGGCTGCTCGCCGAGGCGCTGAGCTCCCATGCGGCGGTGAGCGGCACCGAGGTCGCCGGGCCCGGCTTCATCAATCTGCGACTCGGCGACGCGTTCTGGCACCAGCGCCTGGCCGAGATCCTGCGCGCCGGACCTTCCTATGGCGATTCGACCGCAGGCGCCGGGCGGGCGGTCAATGTCGAGTACGTCTCGGCCAACCCGACCGGCCCCCTTCACGTCGGCCATGCCCGCGGCGCCGTCTTCGGCGACGTCCTCGCCGCGCTGCTCGAGAAGGCCGGCTACACGGTGTGCCGCGAGTATTACATCAACGATGCCGGCGCCCAGGTCGACGTGCTGGCGCGCTCGGCCCATCTGCGCTACCGCGAGGCGCTCGGCGAGACCATCGCTTCGATCCCCGACGGGCTCTATCCCGGCGACTATCTCAAGGAGACCGGTCGCAAGCTGGCCGAGCGCGACGGCTTCCGCTGGCACAATGTGCCGGAGAGCGAATGGCTCGGCCCTGTGCGGAGCTTCGCCGTCGCCGAGATGATGGCGCTGATCCGCGAGGATCTCGCTGCCATCGGCATCAAGCACGCCGTCTTCACCTCGGAGCGCGGCCTGGTCGAGAGCGGCGCCGTCGACGCCGCGCTCAAGGCGCTGGCGGATGCCGGGCTGCTCTATACCGGCACGCTCGATCCGCCCAAGGGCAAGCTGCCGGAGGATTGGGAGCCGCGGCCGCAGACGCTGTTCCGCGCCACCCAGTTCGGCGACGACGTCGACCGGCCGGTGCGCAAATCCGACGGCTCCTGGACCTATTTCGCCGCCGACATGGCGTACCATCTCGACAAGTTCCGCCGCGGCTCTTCCGTCATGATCGACGTCTGGGGCGCCGATCACGGCGGCTACGTCAAGCGCATGCAGGCGGCGGTCAAGGCGCTCACCGGCGGCGCCGGCGAGCTCGACGTCAAGCTCTGCCAACTCGTCAATCTGCTCGACAAGGGCGAGCCGGTGAAGATGTCGAAGCGGGCCGGCAATTTCGTCACCATGCGCGACGTCGTCGACGAGGTCGGCAAGGACGTGGTCCGCTTCATCATGCTGACGCGGCGCAACGACCAGACGCTCGATTTCGACTTCGCAAAGGTTACCGAGCAGTCGCGCGACAATCCCGTCTTCTATGTGCAATACGCGCATGCCCGCGCCTCGTCGGTGCTGCGCCATGCCGCCGCCGCATTTCCCAACATCGCCATGGCGCCGGAAGCGCTCGCCGCGGCGCCGCTCGACCGTCTCGCCGATCCCGCCGAGCTCGCCCTCATCCGCCTTCTCGCCGGCTGGCCGCGCCTCGTCGAGAGCGCCGCCGAGGCGCATGAGCCGCACCGCGTCGCCTTCTATCTCGGCGAGGTCGCCGCCGGCTTCCACGGTCTGTGGAACAAGGGTAAGGAGGCGACCAGCCTGCGCTTCCTCATCGCCGACGACATCGCGGTGACGACGGCACGGCTGGCGCTCGTTCAGGCCGTCGCTTTCGTCATTGCCTCGGGGCTACGCATCTTCGCCGTCGAGCCGGTTGATGAGATGCGGTGATGCATCAGGATTTCGGCCCCCAGGATCCCACGCCGCAATTCCTTGTGCCCGAGGAAGGGCCGCGTCGCCGCCTGCGCGGGCCGTTTCTCATCCTTCTCGTCATGGTCGCCTCGGCCGGCGGAGTTTGGATGGCCTATACGAGGAGCCACGACCGCGCACCGGGCGAGGTGCCGCTGATCCAGGCGGAGCAGGGCGTCACCAAGACGCGTCCGCAGCAGCCCGGCGGCATGACCATCCCCGATCAGGACAAGCTGGTCTACACCCAGGGCAGGGGACAGCCCCAGGTCGAGAAGCTGCTGCCGCCGCCCGAGACGCCGCTGCCGCGCCCGACCCCGCCGCCCGAGGCCGCCGCGCCGCCACCCTCACCGCCCGCGCCGACGGGGCCGCCTGCCGGCGACGCGGTCGCCGCCGCGCCTTCGGCAGCCCCCGTGCCGGCCGCTCCACCCGCCCCGTCCCCCGTTGCCGCGGCGCCGGCCGCGCCCCCCGCCGCAGCATTGACCACGCCATCGGCCGGCGGGGGCTATCGCCTACAGCTCGGCGCCTTTCGTAACCCGGAGGGGGCCCGGCAGGAATGGGACAAGATCCATCGCGCCAACAGCGACCTGCTCGGCAATCTGACGGCCACCTGGCCGCGGGCAGATCTCGGCGAGCGCGGCACCTTTTACCGCATCCAGACCGCACCGCTGAGCGACGGCGCCGCCGCCGAGCGGCTGTGCGGCGAGCTCAAGCGCCGCAATGTCGGCTGCATCCTCATCCGCCCATAGCCCCATGAGCCATCCAAGCGCAATGATCCTCGGCTGTGCCGGCGCGACGCTCGCGCCCGAGGAACGCGACTTCTTCCGCGAGGCCGACCCGCTCGGCTTCATCCTCTTCCAGCGCAATTGCGTCGATCCCGAGCAGCTCCGCCGCCTTGTCGAGGCGCTGCGCGCCAGCGTCGGCCGGGCGGATGCGCCGGTGCTCATCGACCAGGAGGGCGGCCGCGTCGCCCGGCTGCGCCCGCCGCATTGGCGGACCTATCCCTCGGCGGCGCGAATTGCCGCTTTGGGCGATGCGTCGCCGGCAGCGGCACGCGACGTCGCCCGGCTGATCGCCGACGATCTCGCCCGACTCGGCATCACCATCGACTGCCTGCCGGTGCTCGACCTGCCGGTGCCTGGCGCAGACGCGATCATCGGCGACCGCGCCTATGGCACGGCGCCGGAGCGCGTCGCGGCGATCGGCCGGGCCGCCTGCGAAGGCCTGCTCGCCGGCGGCGTCCTGCCGGTCATCAAGCACATACCCGGCCACGGCCGCGCCACGGTCGACAGCCATCTTGCTTGTCCCGTCGTCGCGACCGCGCGCGACGAGCTCGCGGCGAGCGATTTCGCTCCCTTCCGCGCCCTCAACGACATGAATTGGGCGATGACGGCGCATATCGTTTATTCGGCGATCGATGCCGCCCGCCCGGGGACGCTGTCGCCCGTCGTCATCGCCGAGGTGATTCGCGGCGCGATCGGCTTCGCCGGCGTGCTGGTTTCCGACGATCTTTCGATGCAGGCGCTCGGCGGCAGCCTCGGCGAGCGCGCCGCCGGCGCTCTCGCCGCCGGCTGCGACGTCGCGCTCCATTGCAGCGGCCGCCTCGACGAGATGCGCGCGGTGGCCGAAGCGGTCGGCACGCTGAATCAGGCAGGCTTCGAGCGCATCGTCGCCGGCGAGGCACGGCGCCGGCAGTCGGTGGCGCCGTTCGAGCGGGCGGTGACCGAGGCGCGTCTCGATGCTTGGTTCGGCGCGGCATGATCGTGATCAAGAAAGCTTGAGATGTCACCCCAACTGGCCGCTACGCTCTACGTCGCCTCGACTTGGCTGTTGCCGGTCGTCATCGCGATCACCTTCCACGAGGCCTCGCACGGCTTCATCGCGCATCGTTTCGGCGACGATACCGCCTGGCGGCTCGGGCGGGTCACCTTCAACCCGCTGAAGCATGTCGACCCGTTCGGCACCATCGTCCTGCCCGGGCTGCTGCTCGCCTCCGGCGCGCCGTTTCTCTTCGGCTACGCCAAGCCGGTTCCGGTGAATTTCGGCGCCCTGCGCCATCCGCGCCGCGACATGGTATGGGTCGCCGCCGCCGGGCCGGCGATGAACCTCGCCCTTGCCACGCTGGCCGGACTCGCTTTCCACCTGGTGGGCTTTCTGCCGGTGAGGGTGGATCAATGGGCCGCCCAGAACCTCGAGAATGCGATCGTCATCAACGTCGTGCTCGCCGTCTTCAACATGATCCCGCTACCGCCGCTCGATGGCGGGCGGGTCGCCGTCGGCCTGCTGCCCGATGTGCTCGCCTTTCCGCTGGCGCGGCTCGAGCGCTTCGGCATGCCCATCCTCATCGGGCTTCTCATCATTCTGCCCATGATCGGCCAGCAGATTGGCATGGACCTTAACGTCGTCGCGCGGTTGATCTCGGGTCCGGCTGGGGCCATCATCGATTTCATTGTCGAGCTGACCGGGAACGGATGACGACACCTGAGATCACGCCCCCAGTGACGGCGGAAGGCGAGGAACCCTTCGAGCTGCCGCGCGGCGAGGCCCCGCCGGCCGACGAACTCGTCGTCGATCTCGACGGCTATGAGGGGCCGATCGACGTGCTGCTCTCTTTGGCGCGCGAGCAGAAGGTCGATCTCACCAAGATCTCGATCCTGCAGCTCGCCGACCAATATCTCGCCTTCATCTCGGCGGCGCATCAGATGCGCCTCGAGATTGCCGCCGATTATCTCGTCATGGCGGCCTGGCTCGCCTATCTCAAATCGCGCCTGCTGCTGCCCGAGCCGCAACCGGAGGACGAGCCGAGCGGCGCCGACATGGCGGCGGCGCTGGCCTTCCAGCTGCAGCGTCTCGAAGCCATGCAGCAGGCTGGGCTCCGCCTAATGGCGCGGCCGCAGCTCGGTCGCGACGTCTTTCCGCGCGGCGCCCCGGAGGGGCTCCGCCTGGTCTCGCGCATCGCCTACGACGCCACGCTCTATGACCTGCTCAAGGCCTATGGCGACAGCCGGCGCCGCGTCGCCGGCAGCGTCCTGGAGATCCGCGCGGCCGAGCTCTATTCGATGGACGATGCGCTGGCGCGGCTGAGCAAGCTGCTCGGCAAGCTGCCGGAATGGCGGACGCTGATGAGCTTCCTGCCGCCCAATCTGCGCACCGGGCTGATCGGACGCTCGGCGGTCGCCTCGACCTTCGCGGCCAGTCTCGAGCTAGTGCGGTCCGGTCGCGTCCAGCTGCGGCAGGACGTCGCCTTCGGCCCGATCTATCTGCGCAGCCCGCCGGAGGAAACATGAACACACCTTTCTCCGCGATCGACGATGCGGCCGTGAGCGACAGGGCATGAGCGACCAGGGACAGGATCTGCGCCTGCTCGAGGCGCTGCTCTTTGCCGCAGCCCAGCCGCTCGACGAGGCGACGCTGGCGACCAGGCTGCCGGAGGGGACCGATATCGCCGGCCTCCTCGCCGAGCTCGCCGAGACCTATCGCAATCGCGGGGTGACGCTGGAGAAGGTCGCCGGCGGCTGGACGTTCCGCACCGCCGCCGATCTGGCGCCGCGCCTCATGCTGGAGCGGCTGGTGTCGCGCAAGCTGTCACGCGCTGCCATCGAGACGCTCGCCATCATCGCCTATCACCAGCCGGTGACGCGCACCGAGATCGAGGAGATTCGCGGCGTCGTCGTCAATCGCGCCATCCTCGACACGCTGATGGAATCGGGCTGGATCCGGCCCAAGGGCCACAAGCAGACGCCGGGCCGCCCGGCAACTTGGGTGACGACGCCGGAATTCCTCGTCCATTTCGGCCTCGACGGGCTGGCCGATCTGCCCGGTATCGACGAGCTGAAGGCCGCCGGGCTGCTCGATCCCAGGCCCGCCGCCTCGCTCACCGACATGGTCGCCGAAACCGCGCCGGCCGAGCCGCCAGACGATGCGAATGATGACGGCGACGACGATGGCAGAGACGACGCGGAGGCGCTGGCGCCGGATCTCGAGCGCGATCCGCCAGCGCCCCGATAAGGCGTTACCGGCGGCGCAGGAACGGTGCCGGCTGGCGTTGCGAGGGCCCAGGCTTTCTGCCATTATCCGCGCGCCGCCGGCGGACCGGCGCCCCACGCTACCGTCAATCTGCTGCAGCTGCGTTTCAGGGTCGGAGCCGCGTTCTGCCGTCGGAAGGGTCAAGGGTCTCGGATTGGTGAAGTGCGATGTTGGATTTTAGCTGGTCCGAGCTGGCGCTGATCGGGGTGGTGGCGCTCGTCGTCATCGGCCCCAAGGATCTGCCGAAAGCCCTCCGCACGGCGGGGGTGTGGGTGCGCAAGGCCCGCACCATCTCCCGCGAGTTCCAGAGCAGCGTCGAGCAAATGATGCGCGAGGCCGAGCTCGACGAGGTCAAGAAGCAGATCGAGAGCGTCTCGTCGGTCAACATCGCCAAGGAGATCGAGAGTGCGGTCGACCCGACCGGCGAACTCGCCGAATCGCTGAAGCCGCCCGAGATGCCTGACCTCAACAAGATCGGCAAGGAAGACACGGCGCCCGCGCCCGTTGCTACTGCCGACGCGGAAGCCTTGGCATCGCCCGCGCCGTTACCGGTGGCGAGCGATGCGCCGGCTCCCGCGCTGGAGCCGCCGAAGCCCGATGCCGCTAAACCCGAAGCGGTAACACCCGACTCGGCCAAACCCGCCAGCGTGCCGTGATCGCCCGATGACGACAGAGGACGACGAGCTCGAACACGGCAAGATGCCGCTGCTCGATCATCTGCTCGAGCTGCGCAACCGGCTGATGTACTCGGCGATCGCCGTCGCTATCGCGTTCGCCGTCTGCTATTTCTTCAAAGAAAACATCTACGCATTCCTGGCGCGTCCGCTCGCCGTCGCCCTCGAAGGGCGGCCCGAGCACAAGATGATCTACACCAGCCTCACCGAGGCGTTCTTCACCTACCTCAAAGTGGCGTTCTGGGCGGCCTTCTGCCTCGCCTTTCCGATCATCGCCAGCCAGATCTGGATGTTCGTCGCGCCCGGCCTCTACAAGAACGAGCGCAAAGCGTTCCTGCCTTATCTCTGCGCGACGCCAGTACTCTTCATCATCGGCGCGTGCCTCGTCTATTTCATCGTCATCCCGCTCGCCTGGAAATTCTTCCTCAGCTTCGAGGTGCCGGCGGCGGAGGGGCAGTTGCCGATCGAGCTGCAGGCCAAGGTGAGCGAGTATCTCTCGCTGATCATGACGCTGATTCTCGCCTTCGGCCTCGCCTTCCAGCTTCCGGTGCTGCTGACGCTGATGGCGCGGGTCGGGCTGATCACCTCGGCGCAGCTTGCCGAGAAGCGGCGCTACGCCATCGTCGGCATCTTCATCGCCGCAGCGATCATGACGCCGCCCGACGTCTTCAGCCAGGTCAGCCTCGCCATTCCGCTGCTCATTCTCTACGAGCTGTCGATCCTCTCCTGCCGCTGGGTCGAGAAGAGCAAGGCCGAGCGCGAGGCTGCCGAGGAGGCCGAGCTCAGCGGCAAGTCAGGTGATTGATTGCCCGACGGCTGATTGCGACGCGAGTGACTGATTGGGCGGTGCCATGGACGCAGGTACGACGGCGCTTTATAACCGGCTCCCCGCTCTTTCCGGATCGGCAAACCCATGTTTGATGTGAAATGGATCCGCGATAACCCCGAGGCGTTCGACCGGGGCTTGGCGCGCCGCGGACTGCCGCCGCGCGCCGCGGACATCGTCAAGCTCGACGAGAGCTGGCGCGCGGCCGAGACGGCGGCGCAGGAGATCCAGGCGCGACGCAATCGCGTCTCGAAGGAGATCGGCGGTGCCAAATCGCGTGGCGAGGATGTGGCGCCGCTGCTCGCCCAGGTGGCGAGCGACAAGGAGGGGCAGGCCGCTGCCGAGCAGGAGGCGGCGCGGCTGCGGCGGCTCATCGACGACGAGCTCGCCACTCTCCCCAACCTGCCGGCAGAGGACGTGCCCGACGGCAAGGATGAGCACGGCAACGTCGTCGTCCGGCTGCATGGCACGCCGCCGGTCCTCGGCTTTCCGGCGAAGGAGCATTTCGAGATCGGCGAGTCGCTCGGGCTGATGGATTTCGCGCGCGCCGGCAAGCTGTCGGGCGCGCGTTTCGTGGTTCTCAAGGGACAGTTGGCCCGGCTCGAGCGGGCGATTGGTCAGTTCATGATCGATCTGCAGACCAACGAGTTCGGCTATACCGAAATCTCGCCGCCGCTGATGGTGCGCGATGAGGCCGCCTTCGGCACGGGCAGCCTGCCGAAATTCGGCGACGATCTGTTCAAGACGACGACTGGCCTCTGGCTCATCCCGACCGCTGAGGTGCCGCTGACCAATCTCGTCGCCGACGAGATCCTCGACGAGGCTGCTCTACCCTTGCGCGTTACCGCCTGGACGCCGTGCTTCCGCTCGGAGGCGGGCGCTGCCGGCAAGGACACGCGAGGCATGATTCGCCAACATCAATTCGAGAAGGTCGAGCTCGTCTCGATCGCGCATCCCGACCGTTCGGACGAGGAGCACGAGCGCATGACGTCCTGCGCCGAGGAGGTGCTGAAGCGCCTCGGCCTCGCCTATCGCGTCATGCTGCTGTGCACCGGCGACATGGGCTTCGCCTCGCGCAAGACCTACGACATCGAGGTCTGGCTGCCCGGGCAACAGGCCTATCGCGAGATCTCGAGCTGCTCCAATTGCGGCGAGTTCCAGGCCCGGCGCATGAAAGCGCGCTTCCGGCCCGGCGAAGGGAAGGGGACACGCTTCGTCCATACGCTCAACGGCTCCGGCCTGGCGGTCGGGCGCACCCTCATCGCCATCATCGAGAACTATCAGCAGGGCGATGGCACGGTGGTGGTGCCCGAGGCGCTACGCTCCTATATGGGCGCGCTCGAGGTCATAGGCGCCGATGTTTGACCGCCCAATCGACTTGGCGACAGCGCGCATCCTCATCTCGAATGACGACGGCATCGATGCGACTGGGCTGCGCGTCCTCGAATTGGTGGCGCGCTCACTATGCAACGACGTGTGGGTCGTGGCGCCCGAGCACGAGCAGAGCGGCGCCGGCCACTCGTTGACGCTGCGCCGGCCGCTGCGCATTCGCAAGCTCGCCGAAAAGCGCTACGCGGTGGACGGCACGCCGACCGACTGCGTCCTCCTGGCGATCAAGTTCATCATGAAGGATGCACGGCCGACCCTGGTCCTCTCGGGAATCAATGGGGGCGGCAATCTCGGCGAGGACATCACCTATTCAGGGACGGTCGCCGCGGCGATGGAAGCGACGCTGCTCGGCGTTCCTGCCGTCGCGCTCAGCCAGCACTATGACCGTACCACCGGCCCGCGCTGGGAGACTGGCAAGAAATATGCAGTCGAGGTGCTCCAGCGCCTTACCACCACGCCGTGGCCGCGCAATACCCTGATCAATGTCAACTTCCCCGACACGCCGCCCGAAGGCGTCACCGGCATCGCGGTGACCCGGCAGGGGCGGCGCAAGATCGGCGACAATCTCGTCGAGCGCATCGACCCGCGCGGCGTTCCCTATTACTGGATCGGCCCGATGCGCGACGAGGCACCGAACGATCCCGGCACTGACCTCGCCGCCGTCAATGTCGGCGCCGTGTCGGTGACGCCGATTTTCCTCGATTTCACCAACGTGCCGGCGCTGGCAGCGCTGACGAAGCTCTTTGCATGACAGGACGGCAAGCCACCACCGCGCCCAAGATAGTGCGCCTCATCATGGAGCTTCGCCGCTGCGGCATAGCAGATGCACGTGTCCTCGGCGCTCTCGAGCGTATTCCGCGCGAGATGTTCGTGCCCGCCACCTTCGCCGATCAAGCCTATGAGAATATCGCCCTGCCGATCGGCCGCGGCCAGACGGTGAGCCAGCCGCTCGTCGTCGCCCGCATGACCGAGGCGCTCGAGATCGGAGCGCGCCACAAAGTCCTCGAGATCGGCACCGGCTCGGGCTACCAAGCGGCGGTGCTTGCCAGACTGTGCCGCCGCGTCTATTCGATCGAGCGGCACCGCGAGTTGCTCCGCGAAGCCGAGCAGCGCCTCGCCAAGCTGCGCATCCACAACGTCACGGTGCGCTTCGGCGACGGTACCAAGGGCTGGCCGGAACAGGCGCCGTTCGATCGCATCATCGTCACCGCAGCGGCGCCCGAGCTGCCCGCCGTGCTCGCCGACAGCCTCGCCATTGGCGGCGTGCTGGTCGCCCCGGTCGGCGACAACCGCCGCGACCAGCAGCTCTTGCGCATTCGCCGCGACGAGAGCGGCTTTGCGACCGAGGAGCTCGGTGCCGTGCGTTTCGTCCCGCTCGTCGCCGGATTGCCGCGCGACGGGAGTGGCGTGCCGGCCTGAGCCGTTATCGGCCCGTGATAGCGCACGCGCATAATCCCCCGGCGAGGAGAGGCGGCGCAGCATCCATCGCCGTTCTCGTTCTTGCCATTGCGTTGGGCCTCGGGGGGTGCGTGCGCCGCGATTCACCAGCACCGGTGCTCATGGCGACGCCCAGCCAACAGCAGACGGCGAATGCGGCGA
>DATAQP010000046.1:0-3605 GCA_036264595.1 Allostellaceae bacterium | reverse complement strand
GGGACCCGATCCTTCGACTTCGCTCAGGATGAGGTGAGCTTTCCATCCGCACCTCCCCTCATCCTGAGCGGAGCTGCGCAGCAGCGTAGTCGAAGGATAAGGATATGGCCGCGGCACGGCCCCTAAGCCGCAACCACCCCGCGGCGTGCCCAGAACAGCCGGTCGAGCCTGTCGGCGAGGCCGGGAGTCACCCCCGTCATCGGCAAGCGCAGCTCGGGCGAGGCGATCAGGCCGGCGCGCCACAGCCAGTGCTTGATTGCCGCCGGGCTGGGCTCGGCGAAGAGCAGGCGCACGGGATCGACGAGCTCGCCCCAGCGCGCCAGGGCCGCCTCGCGCGCGCCGGCGAGCAGCTCCCCGCGGATTGCGGCGAAGCCGGCCGGGTCGATATGCGCCGCGGCCAGGATGCCGCCATCGGCGCCCTGTGCCAGGGCGGTGAAGAACAGCGCATCCTCGCCGGTCAGCACGGCGAAGCCGGGCGGCCGCAGGCGCAGGAGGTCGAAGCTCTGTGCCGCATCGGCGCAGCAATCCTTGACCCCGACGATGTTGGGCAGCTCGGCGAGGCGGAGCAGCGTCTCGTTGGCGAGATTGACCCCCGTGCGATAGGGGATGTTGTAGAGCACCAGCGGCTTCGGCGTCGCCTCGGCGAGAGCGGTGAAATGGCGCCGCATCCCCTCTTGCGACGGGCGCGTGTAATAGGGGCAGGCGACGAGATAGCCGTCGATCGGCCAGGTCTCGGTCGCAGCAAGGCTCTTTGCCAGCTTGCGCGTATCGCTGCCCGAGAGTCCGAGATAGATCGGCAAGCGCCCGGCGACGCTGCCGGCGACGATGTCGACCAGCCTCGCCGTCTCGTCATCATCGAGGGTCAGCGCCTCGCCCGTGGTGCCGGCAAGGATCAGTCCGTTGATCGGGCTGGCGGTGAAATGGGCTACGAGGCGACCGAGCGAGTCCTCGTCGAGCGCGCCGTCGCGGAACGGCGTGACGAGGGGAAGATAGATGCCGGCAAGCGGCGCTGGTTCGGTTACTGTGGTGTCGGTCATGATGCCCTTCTCCTGGTGGCGGAAACCGCCGGTCGGAACACGGGCCAGACATAAAAAGACCCCGTCCGATCCGGCGGGGTCTCGTGGTCTTCGTCTCTAGCGTAGCTCAGCGCAAGCGGCGACCTCCGGACCCCTGCAGGACCGGCTTTCGCGAGACGATGCGGACGAGATTCTGACTGCACATGAAAAACATTTACCCGCCGACGCCGTCCGATGTCAACCGCAGGTCGTCTCGCGGCTTGAGACCTGGGCACTGTCACAGTTTGAAAATAAGGTCACATGCTACGCGACGATCACCGACACCCCGAACGGGATCTCGAGTGCCAAGAACATCGCAAGAGACTCCGGTGCAACCTCGAATCCGGCACCCCAATGACTCGTCCGATACCCGCAGAACACATCGACCTTCAAAATCTGCTTGAGCTCAAGAATATAGGATTGATGCGGCTTCAACTTAACCCAAAGAGCCTGTATGTGGTCGTCAAGCGGGCACTCCTCAGGAACTGGCGCGCGGTAGGACCACATATCCTCTGTGTACCCTCGCGATCTTGGGCCCTTCTTGTCTCCTCGGCGATGCGTGTGAGTGGGCGCTAGATCGAGCGCGCGCGAAATGGCGTCGAAATTATCGATCCGGCCGGTAATTCGCAGTGTGGCCGAGAACGCGAAATATGGTGGTTCATCGTCCACCGTCGATATATCGCGAGCCATCGCCACTCCCAACCGATGTCACATCATGCGATAGCAGCGTCGCGCTCAATCCTCTGGCATCGCGAAGGGCTTCGGATCAGCGAAGCGGCGCAGCACGTTCCAGCTCAACCTAGCGATCGCATTGTCGAAATCGTTATGGCCGAGCGCGCCGGCATAGGCGATCGAGCCGGTCGAGAAGACGGCGCCGCCATTGGCGGTTTCGAAGAACACCATGTCGGCATGGATCTGCGGATTGGCCAGACCGTCGGTCATGCCGTGGGCGACGCGGACCTCCTCGTTGACCAGCTCGTAGGTATTGGAGTGATTTTCCGAGCGGGCGACGACGAGAGCGTGCGGCGGCGTGCCGATGGCGGCATCAACGGCGTCGATCTCGAGCCCCGCCGCGCCGCCCTGCAAGAGGCCGTAATCGCCGATGATCTCGCCCTCGACGCCTTCGAAGATGAACGCGGCGCGGGGATCGCGCGCGGCGTCGGTGCGGCGGTAATAGGACGAATGGTCGAAGCCCTGGCTGATGAAGCCGACACCGGCGAGGGCGTTGGGCGCGCGATTCTGGCGGCGCCACAGCCCGCCATATTCGCCGGTGAAGCTGTGATAGTACTCGCCGACCTCGGCGTCCCAGGCGCGCGTGCCGTCCTCGCTGCGCCGCACCTCGATGACGCCGTCGCGCGTCGGGTGATAGGCGACGCGCCAGTAGAAGCCGTTGCCGCCCATATACATCAGCCGCCCGCCCTGGCGGACCCAGCCGTCGAGCGCCTCGAGCATGGGGAGCGAATCGTATTCCGGGTGGCTGCCGGTCAGCAGCACGCGATAGGGGCGGATGAGGTCGAGTCCCTCCTTGTGGAGGTCATCGTCGGTGACGATTTCGAATGCCAGCCCCGAGCGGTCGAGCCAATCGACGATGAAGAGATCGCAGCAATAGTTCCACCACCGCCCGGTCGGACGGATGTTGGTCGCCGGGCGATGGCGCGAGGAATAGCAGATGCCGCTGCCATCGGCATGCCGGTCATAGGTCGAGTAGCCCATCTCGGGATGCTCGATGAGCAGGAGATCGACGGCGTCGAGGACGGTGAGGCGCCCCTGCGTCACCTCGGTCATCACCGAGCGGAAGCGGCCGATATTGTTCTGATAGACGGTATAGGTCGCGGTCGAGGCGAGATAGACGATGTCGGTCTTCGCCTTGCCCTTCGCAGGCCGCACGAAGAAGGCGATCTGGAATCGCGCCTCCGAAGCGGTCAGCCAGGCGGCGTAGCAGCCGCTGCGCAGATCCTCGGGCACCGTGAAGGTGAAATCCGTTTCCCAGCGCGCATCGGCGATGTCGTCCTCGTGGAAATGGATGGCGCCGTATTGTGCCGGCGCGTTGCGCCAGTTCATCTCGCTGCGGTCCCAATTATGGCCGGTCATGGCGCGCGCCGGCAGGTTGATGGTGAAGCCGTCGAGGCGGTTCGGCGAGACGTCGCGGATGATCTCGCTCGACATGTCGCGCGAGAAATCCCAGCGCGCGACGACGGCGTTCTCCAGCCCTGACGGCACGGCATTGCCGGCGATGAGCGCCATCTCGGCCCGGCTCAGGGCGCGGTCGGCGAGGATCGGCCGGTCGATCTTGCCGTTGAAATGCCCGCCGACCCGCGGCAGGCCGCGATCCTCGCCGTCATGCCAGGCGGCGATGAGAAGGGGCGACGGGCCGGCTTGGAAGCCGCCGCTCATGATCGCCCGCTTCTCGACCGGCGCGCGATGCGCCATCGTCTTGTCGGCGAGGAGCTCCTGATAGAGGCGGACGACGCCGCTCGCGCGGTCGTAGCTCGCCGCGACGAAGTACCATTTGCGGGTCAGCAGCGGAATTTCGCTGGCGAGCACGAAGGC
>DATAQP010000001.1:0-4292 GCA_036264595.1 Allostellaceae bacterium | reverse complement strand
GGCCGATCTGCCGGTGCGGCAGGTGATCGGCGGTCGTCACATGATCGCCGATCTGACCCTGCCCTTCGGTCGCGTCCTCCACGACTACCTCGCCTGAGACGGCGAGGCGGGCGGCTTACTTCTTATGCGACTTCGCCGTCGTGCCCGGCGGTTTGGCGAAGGCCGACACCGTACCGCTCTTCGGTTTCTCGGTGCCGGGTGCCTTTTTGGGCTTCTTGGCTTCCCGGTTCGACCGCATCTGTCCCTTGGCCATGATCGTCTCCCAATGCACGTCGCCATAGCGACGATCTAACGTGTAGTTGATTGCCGCGCATTTCCATACGAAAATCCGCGCCAGACCGATCAGCGCGCGAGGGGATGATGCTTTTCATGGTGATCGAGCGATTCAAGAATCGCGATGCCAAGGCAGTCTATCGCCGCTTTCGCGAGCAGGGGCGCGGCGCGCCCGAGGGGCTGACTTATGTCGGCAGCTGGATCGAGAGCAATCTCGATCGCTGCTTCCAGATCATGGAATGCGACGATGCGCGCCTGCTGCAGCAATGGGTTGTCTTCTGGAGCGACCTGATCGAGTTCGAGATCGTCCCGGTGGTGCCGTCGGCTGAGACGCGCGAGACGATCGAGAAGCTCCCCTGAGCGCCTGCCGGCGTCAGATCCCCGACGCGGTCAGCAACAGGATGACGGCGATGAAATGGGTCAGCGAGCCGGTCAGCACGCAGCCATGCCATACCGCCGCCGTCCAGTGTCCGATATCGCGCGCATAGATGATCGCGCCGACCGTATAGGCGACGCCGCCGATCGTCAGGAAGACGAGTGAAGGCGGCGTGATCAGCGCGAGAAACTGGCCGAGCGCCGAGACGAAGAGCCAACCGATGGCGAGATAGATGACGACGAAGAGCCGGTCGTAGCTGCCGAAGAGCAGCAGCTTGAGCACGATGCCGGCGATCGCCAGGCCCCAAACCCAATCGAGCAGCGCGATGCCGAAGGGACCATGGAAGCCGGCGGCGAAGGGCGTGTAGGTGCCGGCAATCAGCAGAAAGATGGCGGCGTGATCGAGATAGCGCAGCAAGCGGCGGCGCCGCGCCGTCTCCAGCATGTTGTAGAGATAGGAGCAGAGCGAACAGAGAACGAGGCAGATGCCGTAGATCAGGCTGGCGCCCGTGCCACGGTTGGCGCGGCTGGCGATAGCGAGAGCGACGAGACCGACGAGCGCGCCGCCGCTGAAGGCGAGCGTTGCGGTCAGGATGGCCCGATCGACGCGGCGCGCCACGCCGATCGCCAGCGACTTGGCCATATATCAACCGCCCTTTGAAGCGCGGAGCCCGAGGGGGACTCCGATGCACGCTCAGTTCTTCTTCGCCGCCGCGACCCTCGTCGTGGGGCAGACCTCCAGCGCCGGCAGGCCGCGCGGCGTGTGCTGGCTCGAATACACCGCCAGCTGGCCCTCGGGCAGCGCCTCGACATCCTCGAAGATGGCGGTCGTCGCGGCGCAGAGATTGCCACCGCCGCTGCCTTCGACGAAGGAATTGTTGGCCATCCGCGTGACGAAATCGTCGAGCGCCTTGTCCCCGCCCTTGCCGTAGGTCTTCAGATAATGGGCGCGCAGCGCGCGGCCTTCGGTGGTCAGCTCGCGGGTGAATTTGGTGGCGAAGACGTTGAAGCGGTCGGTCATGCGACAGGATTGAGCGCCGACGAGCACTTCGGTGCGCAGGGCATAGACCTCGTAGGCTTGCCGCTCGCGCGGCGTGATGCAGGCTGACAGCGCCGCCCCCGCACACGCAATCATAGCAATGGCAAAAGACGTGGCGCTGAGCACACGGCGTGCATCGGACATAGTGATAAGCCCCCCAAAAGACTCTCAGGCACTGGTCCACGAGCGGACCGGCCCCTGCACTATACACCAAGTTCGGCAGAAATTCACCGTAACGATCCGGACGTTGGTGTTCGCGCTTCTCGCCGCGCGCCGCCTCCGTCACAATGCCTGAGGCGGGCGGCGCATGCCCCGACGAGGCGGAGAATCATGGTCGACGGATTTCCCAAGCAAGCACGAGTCGTCGTCATCGGTGGCGGCATCGTCGGCTGCAGCACGGCGTATCATCTGGCGCGACTCGGCTGGACCGACATCGTGCTGCTCGAGCGACGTCAGCTGACCTGTGGCACGACCTGGCACGCCGCCGGGCTGGTCGGCCAGCTGCGCGCCACCTACAACATGACGCGGCTCGCTCAATACAGCGCCGAGCTCTTTCGCGGCCTCGAGGCGGAGACCGGCAGCGCCACCGGCTTCCGCCAAACCGGCTCGCTCGCCGTCGCATCCGACGGGGAGCGTTTCGAGGAGCTGAAGCGTGGCGTCTCGATGGCGCATTCCTTCGGCCTCGCCGCCGATGTCCTGACCCCCGCGCAAGCCGGCGCGCGCTGGCCGCTCCTCAACACCGCCGATCTCGTCGGCGGCATCTTCCTGCCGACCGACGGCAAGACCAACCCCGTCGACACCGCCCAGGCCCTGGCCAAGGGCGCGCGGCTGCGCGGGGCGCGTATCTTCGAGAACGTCACGGTGACCGACATCCGCCACAAGGGCGGCAAGGTCACCGGCGTCGAGACCAGCGAAGGCGCCATCGCCGCCGAGTACGTCGTGCTGTGCGGCGGCATGTGGTCGCGCAGGCTCGGCCGATTGGCCGGCGTCAACGTGCCGCTGCACGCCGCCGAACATTTCTACGTCGTCAGCGAGCCGATCGCCGGGCTGCCGCCCGACCTTCCGACCTTGCGCGATCCGAGCGGCACGATCTACGCCAAGGAGGATGCCGGCAAGCTGCTCGTCGGCTGCTTCGAGACGGTGGCCAAGCCGTGGGGCATGGACGGCATTCCGGAGAGCTTCTGCTTCGACCAGCTGCCCGCCGATCTCGACCATATCGAGCCGATGCTGAGCCACGCCGTCCATCGCATCCCTGTTCTCGCCGAGACCGGGCTGCAGGTCTTCTTCAACGGGCCGGAGAGCTTCACGCCGGACGATCGCTACCTGCTCGGCGAGACGCCGGAGCTGAAGAATTTCTACCTCGCCACCGGCTTCAACTCGGTCGGCATCCAATCCTCGGGCGGCGCCGGCAAGGTGCTGGCGGAGTGGATCGCCGCCGGTCACCCGCCGATGGATCTCTGGGACGTCGACATCCGCCGCGTCATGCCGTTCCAGAGCAACGCGCGCTATCTGCGCGACCGCACGGTCGAGACGCTCGGCCTGCTCTACGCCATGCATTGGCCGTTCCGCCAATACGAGACGGCGCGCTGCGTGCGCAAATCGCCGCTGCACGAACGGCTCGCGTCGCGCGGCGCCTGCTTCGGCGAGGCGGCGGGATGGGAGCGGCCGAACTGGTACGCTCCCGCCGGCGTCGCGCCGCGCTACGAATACAGCTACGGGCGGCAGAATTGGTTCGAGCATTCGGCTGCCGAGCACCGTGCCGTGCGCGAGCGCATCGGCCTCTTCGACCAGAGTTCGTTCGGCAAATTCCTGCTGCAGGGGCGCGACGCGGAGCGGGTCCTCTCGCGCCTCTCGGCGAACGATATCGCAGTGCCACCCGGCCGCGTCATCTACACGCAATGGCTCAACGAGCGTGGCGGCATCGAAGCCGATTTGACGGTGACGCGCCTCGCCTGCGATGAATTTCTCGTCGTCACCTCGGCAACCAGCCAGGTCCGCGACTTCCACTGGCTGCGCCGCCATATAGGCCCGGACGATCGTGCCGTCGCGACCGACGTCACCTCTTCCTATGCCGTGATCGGCGTGATGGGGCCGCAATCGCGCGCCTTGTTGCAGAGCCTGACCGGAGACGATCTCTCGAATGACGGCTTCCCCTTCGGCACCGCGCGCGAGATCGATCTCGCTTATGCCAGGGTGCGCGCGGCGCGCATCACTTATGTCGGCGAACTCGGCTGGGAGCTCTATATACCGAGCGAGTTCGCGACAGGCGTCTTCGATGCCATCGCCGAAGCGGGCACGGCGTTCGGCCTCGCCATGGCCGGCTATCACGCGATGAACTCGCTGCGCATGGAATGCGGCTATCGCCACTGGGGTCACGATATCGGCGACGAGGACACGCCTCTCGAAGGCGGACTCGGCTTCGCCGTCGCGCTCGATAAGGAAGGCGGCTTCATCGGCCGCGAGGCGCTGCTGCGCCAACGCAAGGCAGGGTTCGGCCGCCGCCTCGTCCAGTTTGCCCTCAAGGATCCGGCGAAACTGCTCTATCACGACGAGCCGATCCGTCGCGACGGCGCCATCGTTGGCCGCATCACTTCGGGCATGTTCG